>CAISQQ010000026.1 GCA_903887655.1 uncultured Burkholderiales bacterium | reverse complement strand
TCTGGCGGGGTCTCCTACGAGACCTTGCAAGCCCACAGCTACGTTTTGCAAGACCAAGAGGCCGCTCGTCACGCTTTTCGGGTCGCGAGTGGTCTCGATTCCATGGTGCTGGGTGAGCCTCAGATTTTGGGACAGATGAAGGACGCCGTTCGCATGGCCTCCGAAGTGGGCTCCTTGGGCACCACCTTGCACCAACTGTTTCAACGCACCTTTTCTGTCGCCAAAGACGTGCGCAGCAACACCGAAATTGGTCACTTGTCCATCAGCATGGCCGCGGCTTCGGTGCGCTTGGCGACACAGATTTTTGGTGACCTGGCTCCACTGCAGGTCTTGTTTGTCGGCGCGGGTGAGATGATTGAGTTGTGCGCCACTCACTTTGCGGCCAAGCAGCCAGCGCAAATTTGTATTGCCAACCGCACGCTAGAGAAAGCGCAGTCCTTGGCCCTGCAGTTCAATGGACAAGCCATGCGTTTGGCAGATTTACCACAGCGCCTGCATGAGTTTGACATCGTGGTGAGCTGCACGGCCAGCACGCTGCCCTTGATTGGCCTGGGCGCGGTGGAGAGGGCTCTCAAAACGCGCAAGCGTCGCCCCATGTTCATGGTTGACTTGGCGGTCCCCAGAGACATTGAGCCCGAGGTCAAGGGCCTGGGGGATGTGTATTTGTACACCGTGGATGATTTGAGCGGTGCGGTCCAAACCGCTCAAGCGAGTCGACAAGCGGCGGTGCAGCACGCTGAGCGCATCATCGACGAGGGCGTTCAAAGCTTTGCCAAGTGGCTCGATGAGCGCAGCATCGTGCCCTTGATTCAGCAACTCAATGCCCAGGCGCAACACTGGCAAACGAGTGAGCTGGCCAAAGCCAAAAAACTCTTGGCCAAGGGTGAGAGCATTGATGCTGCTCTGGAGTCTTTGGCCAAGGGCTTGAGCCACAAAATGCTGCACGGTGCCATGGCCGAGCTGCACCATGCCGACACCGAGTCGCGCGAAGCCTGCGTGCAAGCCGTGCAGCATTTTTTCCTGCGCGAGAGCCACCACCGTTAGCGCCGACCGTGTCGCTCCTGGGCTTGATGGGCGCTGAGCAGCCCAGCCGCCTGCGGCCTAGAAATGAGACTTGCCGCGAACTGAAGATCGATGCTTGAGCCTTGTGCCTGCAGTCTCATCAAAACAGTCCCTGAAGTCATCCTTCTTTTTTGTTCCCCACCACTCCCTTTCGAACACCCATGAAACCCTTTATGCAAACCCAACTCGAGCGTTACGCCGTTCGTTTGGCCGAGCTTGATTTTTTACTGGCCCGCGAGGACATCCTCAAAGACATGCAGCAGTTCATGGCGCTCTCGCGCGAGCACGCCGACGTGGCCGTCATCGCCTCTCGCTGGCTGCGTTACCAAAGCGCCCAAGCCGAGTTGCTCCAAGCTCGGGCCTTGGTCACGGAGTCCACCCTAGCCACGCCCGTGCAGCCCAGCGACGCCGACATGCTTGCCATGGCACAAGCCGAGGTCGACAGTTTGGAGGCCGAGACCGAGCAATTGGATGCCGAGCTGCAACGCTTGTTGTTGCCCAAGGACCCCGAAGACGCACGCAACGCGTATTTGGAAATTCGAGCTGGCACCGGTGGCGACGAATCAGCCCTCTTTGCCGCTGACCTCTTGCGCATGTACCTGCGCTACGCCGAGAAAGTCGGCTGGAAGTGCGAAATCATGAGCGAGTCGGCCAGTGAGTTGGGTGGCTTCAAAGAGGTGGTGGTGCGCATGGAGGGCGAGAAAGTCTACGGCGCTCTTCGCTTTGAGTCTGGCGGACACCGCGTGCAGCGCGTGCCCACCACCGAGTCACAAGGCAGGATTCACACGAGTGCTTGCACGGTGGCGGTGATGCCTGAGCCCGATCCGCACCAAAGCATCGAGATCAATCCAGCAGACCTGCGCATCGACACCTACCGCGCCTCGGGGGCTGGCGGGCAGCACATCAACAAAACGGATTCGGCTGTGCGTGTCACCCACTTGCCCACTGGAATCGTCGCCGAATGCCAAGATGACCGCTCCCAGCACCGCAACAAAGCCAAGGCCATGCAAGTGCTGTTGGCCAGGATTCAGGAAAAAGACCGTCTTGAGCGATCTTTGAAAGAAGCGGCAACACGCAAAGGCCTCATCGGAAGCGGTGACCGCTCAGACCGAATTCGAACCTACAACTTTCCCCAAGGGCGACTGAGTGACCACCGCATCAATCTGACCTTGTACAAACTGTCCCAAATCATGGAAGGCGACTTGAAAGAGGTCTTGACCGCCTTGCAGCATGCTCGCGAAAGCGAGCTCATGCAAGACCTTGAAATCGGTGGACTGGTGGTTTGACCTCAGCTCGACTTTGTTGAACGCGACATGACTTTGCCACAACCCACCAGTCAACCACCCAAAGCCCCGCTCCTCACCGCGGCAGATTGGATACAGCGCGCGCGACAGCACGGGCTCACGCTCTGGGAATGCCAAAGCCTGATGCTCAAAGCCTTGGCTCAAGCCCAGGGCAACCGAGCCTGGCTTCACACCCATGACCAGACCTGCTTGAGCCAGCGTCAATGCGAGGCATTCTGGGTCGATGTACAACGAAGGCTTGACCATGTTCCCCTGGCTTACATCACCCATGAAAATTGTTTTTATGGCCTCACGTTGCACGTGGATGAACGAGTCTTGGACCCGAGGTCAGACACCGAAACCTTGGTCGAATGGGCCTTGGAAATTTTGCATCAAAAAATTGAAGTGAGTACACACTCTCATCTAGAGATTCATTCTCTCAACAATGCTGATGATCAATCTCTGCGGGTGGTGGACTTGGGGTGTGGCAGTGGCGCCATCGCCTTGGCTTTGAAGGCCCATGCGCCGAGCGTGGAAGTCTGGGCTGTGGACAGCAGCCCAGGCGCCTTGGCGCTGAGCGAGCACAATGCCAAGAGCTTGGGGTTGAGGCTGACCCTAAAAGAGAGCAATTGGCTGGAGTATTTGGGGTCGACGCGCTTTGACCTGATCGTCTCCAACCCGCC
>CAISQQ010000025.1 GCA_903887655.1 uncultured Burkholderiales bacterium | reverse complement strand
TCAATGAATTCATCGGCAAAGGCGGCCTTGGCCGCAGCCAACACCTCGGCCTTGCTGGCTTGGGGCCGGCCATACAAAATGTTTTCATAGGCGCTGGTGGAGAAGATCACGGGGTCTTGTGGCACCAAGCCAATGCGCTCTCTGAGGTCTTGTAAGCGCATGGACTTGATGGGCACGCCGTCGAGCACGATTTCGCCGCCTTGCGGGTCGTAAAAACGCAGCAGCAAGGAAAACACGCTGGTTTTGCCCGCGCCACTGGGGCCCACCAACGCGGCATTGTGGCCCGAGGGGACACTAAAGCTCACTTGGTTCAAGGCGGCTTTGTCAGCGCGCGAGGGGTAGTAAAAAGTCACCTGCTTGAGCTCGAGATGAGCGCCCGCGGTCGAGCGCTTGACGATGGCAGGACTCGAGACTTCTTCCACCGCCGAGCGGGTGTTGAGCAACTCCACGAGCCGCTCGGTGGCACCGGCCGCGCGCAGCAAGTCTCCATACACCTCACCAAGCACAGCAAATGCGGAGGCCAGCAGCAGCACATACACCAAGGTCTGACCCAGCACACCGGCGGTGGTGCTGCCCTCCATCACCGCCAATGCACCTTTGTACAGACCCCAGAGCAAGGCCGCAGAGGTGGCGGTCATGATGAAGCCCACCAGCACCGAGCGAGCGCGCACGCGGCGAATCGCTGTTTTGAACGATTGGGTGCTCGCTTGGGTGTAGCGCTCAGCCTCGCGCGCTTCGGCCGTGTAGCTCTGGACCACAGGAATGGCGTTGAGCACTTCTTGCGCAATGGCGCTTGTGTCGGCCACCCGGTCTTGGCTGGCGCGCGAGAGCTGACGCACTCGCCGGCCCAAGACCACGCTGGGGACGACGACGAGGGTCAAGACAGCGATGACTTGCAGCATCAGCCACGGGTTGGTCCACACCAGCATGATGAGCGCACCGATCCCCATCACCAAGTTGCGCAGCCCCATCGAGAGCGAAGAGCCCACCACCGTTTGAACCAAAGTGGTGTCGCTGCTCAAGCGAGAGAGCACCTCACCGGTCTGGGTGATTTCAAAAAACGCTGGACTTTGCTTGAGCACATGGGCATACACGGCTTGGCGCAAATCGGTGGTCACACGCTCACCCAGCCAGCTCACGGCATAAAACCGCGCTGAAGAAAAAAAGGCCAATGCACACGAGACCCAAAAGAGTTGAAAAAACGACCAAGCCAAGTCGTCTTGGCTTGCTTGTGCCCCCAGGCCTTGGTCAATGAGTTGCTTCAAGGCATAAGGAAACAGCAAGGTGGTGGCCGCGGCCAGGACCAAAAAAAGTCCCGCCAGACCGACCTGCAGCCGGTAGGGTCGAATGAAGGGCATGAGCCCCAAGAGGCCCGAGGCCGAGGGCTTGGCCGCTCCAGTGGGCGAGGGCGCTCCTTCGGCGTGGGTGGAGGTCTCGGGTTCGGGCGGTTTGATGGGTGAAGTGGACATGGTCTCAAAGATGGACGTCTGGCGTCGGTGTCGGATGAAGGATCTCCCCAAAGCGGGGTCACAGTGTAGACAACAAGCATGACCACTGGATGTCGGGCAGGCCGCCATCCAAGGCGAAAGAATCATGCCAAAATACGGCGATGCAATTAAATGTTGAAACTGTCACCCAGCCCTTGAAGGATGCGGCAAGCTTGGTGTTGCTCAGAGACCGAGAGACTGCGTCACTGGATCATACCTTAGAGGTCTTTTTGTTGAAACGCCATGCGGCCTCCAAGGTGCTCGGTGGCGCCTATGTGTTTCCCGGCGGCAAACTCGACCCCGAAGACCTCAGTGCACTCGAGCGCGGACTGTTGGACCAACCCGCGGCTGAACTTCACGCCCAATTGGCCGAAGAGCAAACGCCCCAAGCGGTGGGCGCGGCGCTTTTTGTGGCGGCGTTGAGAGAAGCTTACGAGGAGTGCGGGGTGTTGTGGATCAAGCCGCAAGAGCGTGCCTTGGCCGTGGAGCCACCGATGAGCGAGCGCAAACTTCAATTGCGCAGCTTGACCCAAACGGGTGTTGGGTTTTTGGCCAGTTTGGAGCGTTTGGCCTTGCAGCTCGACACCCAGGCCTTGGTGCCGTGGTCGCGTTGGATCACGCCGCAGCGACCCACCGTGAGTGCCCAGCGCTTTGATGCGCGGTTTTTTTTGGGCCTGTTGCCCGACTTTGAAGAGGCCGCGCACGATCACATTGAGACCACCCACAGCGCTTGGTTCAGCCCCCAAGCGGCTCTGGACGCCTACGTGCGCGGGGAGATTGAGTTGGCGGCGCCGCAGCTCATGTGCTTGCTGCAGCTGCAGCACTTTGCCTCAGCCCGTGAGGCTTGGCAAGACGCCAAGCGCAGTGTGCCCCACACCATCGAGCCCCACTCATTGGAGGTGCAGGGTCGACGCGGCGTGTGTTTTCCGGGTGACGAGCTTCACCCCAATGGGCAGCAAGTCTTGCGCGGGCCCACCCGTTTGTGGTTCATTGATGGACAGTTTCAACCCGAGTCGGGCTTGGCGTCCCTTTTAAAACAGCATTGAGGAGTTTGTCATCATGGAATTGGGCTTGTTGATTTTGGGTTTGGTGATTTTTTTGGGCGTGCATTCGCTCAAATTCGTGGCCCCAGCGAGGCGAGCCGCTTGGATAGAGACGCTGGGTGAGCGCCGCTTCAAGGGTCGCTATTCGCTCGCTTCCTTGGCCGGTCTTGTCTTGGTGGTGGTGGGATACGGCCAAGCCCGTTTGGTGCCTGTGGTGGTGTGGCTGCCCCCAGCGGGGATGAAGCACTGGGCGTTTCTTTTGGTGTGGTTGGCGTTCATTTTTATGCTCGCGGCTTATTTTCCGGGCAACCAGATCAAGCCCAAGCTGCACCACCCCATGATCGTGGGTGTCAAGACCTGGGCGCTGGCGCATTTGCTGGCCAATGGGTTGCTGCACCAAGTGGTGCTGTTTGGGGCGTTTTTGCTGTGGGCTGTGTTGGCCTTTATCTTTGCCAGAAAACGCGACCGCTTGGCCGCCAAGGCGCTCGAAGAGGCGGGGCTTGCTCCCGAGCTCCCAGTGCCCAACTCGAGCTCAGCCACCGGGTTGGTGATCTCGCTGGCCACCTTGCTCTACCTGGTCTTTTTGGTCTGGGGGCATGTTTACTTGATCGGGGTCAATCCCTTGCACGGGATGTGATGAGAGGGCGCATCCGCTCGGGGTTAACGCTAGGGTGGTGAGGCGAGTCTGGCCGCACAATCGCCCCATCACGTGCTCGAACATGGGGATGAGGGTGTGAAGGCGTCGGGAGTCGAAGGCGCACTCCTCGCTTGAGCGCTGCACTCGCACAAGGAGCAGACGATGAAAATACCTTTCAATTGGAAGCCGGGTCAACTCAAGGCCCGAACGGCCGCGCTCATCTACGCCTTGGGCCTGGCGCCTGGGCTCGCGCTTGCCCAAAGCTATCCCGTCAAACCCATTCGTTTGGTTTGTCCGTTTCCGGCCGGAGGCGCAGTGGACATCAGCTCGCGTGCCATTGCCCAAGAATTCAGCAAAAGCATGGGCACGCCAGTGACGGTGGACAATCGCCCAGGCGCTGGGGGCAACATTGGTTCGCAAGAGGTGGTGCGCGCTCCAGCCGATGGTTACACCTTGTTGATGACGAGCTCGGCCATTCAGGCCATCAATCCCTTTTTGTACAACAAGATGGGTTTTGATCCCAGCCGGGATTTGCAGCCGATCTCGGTCTTGGTGGCCTTGAACAATGTCTTGGTGGTCCACCCGTCGCTCAAAATCTTCAGCGTGGCCGACGTCTTGGCGCAAGCCCGGGCGCAGCCTGGCGCGATGAATTTCGCCTCCAGTGGCTCGGGCACCAGCATCCACATGTCTGGCGAGATGTTCAAGTCCATGACGGGGGTGAACTTGGTGCACATCCCTTACAAGGGCAGCTCGCCCGCGCTCACCGATTTGATGGGGGGTCAAGTGATGATGATGTTTGACAACATCCCGTCGTCCATGCCCCACATAAAGAGCGGCAAGTTGCGTGCCATTGCCACGACCGGCGCCAAGCGCGATCCTTCCTTGCCCGACTTGCCCACCATTGCCGAGGCGGGGGTGAGCGGCTACGAAGCGTCCGTTTGGTTTGGTCTGATGGCCCCGAATGGATTGCCCAAAGAGATTTTGAGCAAACTCACCGCCGAGGTCAACAAAGCGACCAAGTCTGCCGACTACGTTCACCGCATGAACGAGCAAGGCTTTATTGTGCTGGGCACGAGCCCCGAGCAAATGGCCCAAATGAACCGCGATGAGTTGACGCGTTGGGGCCCCATTGTCAAGGCCTCGGGCGCCAAGGCGGATTGAAGTCAAACGCCCAGCTTGGATGGTTTAAACTCCTTTTCATGCGCGCTTCCTTAGACACCGTTGATTCCTTTGGCCAACACGCACCATGAGTGTGCCGGCCCCCATCTTTGAGGCTCAAGACCTGTCCGCGCAAAAAGGCGAGCAGTGGCTCTTTGAGCACGTGGGCTTTGAGCTGCCAGCGGGTGCGTGGCTGCAAGTGCAAGGCGACAACGGCTCGGGCAAGACCACACTCCTCAGAATACTGGCCGGCCTCACGCGATCTGCAACCGGCCAAGTGCTGTGGGGCCGTCAAAACATCCGCGATGAGCCGCAAGAATTCCACCGCGCCTTGATCTATTTGGGCCACCAGTTGGGGCTCAAAGAGGAGTTGAGTGCGCTGGAGAATTTGAAGGTGGCCGCGCACTTGGCGCAGCAACCCTTTGCCAAGCCCCAAGCCCTCGAGGCCTTGGGCCATTTGGGGCTCCAGGGGCGCGAGCACTTGCCCATGCGGGTGCTCTCCCAGGGGCAAAAAAGACGCGTGGCCTTGGCCAAATTGATGAGTCTCAAAGCCCAGATTTGGATTTTGGACGAACCCTTTGTGGCCTTGGATGTCCAAGGCCTTGAGGTGTTGTGTGCAGGCATGCAGGCGCATTTGCGCGCGGGTGGATTGCTCATTTACACCTCGCACCAAAGCGTTGATTTGGGGGGCAGCCCAGGCTGGACACTCAGGCTCAAGACATGAATGGATTTTGGAGTCTCATCAAGCGTGACCTCACGCTGGCCGCCCGGCACAAAGCCGAGGTGCTCACGGGTTTGTTTTTCATGGTCGTGGTGGCCAGCCTTTTTCCCTTGTCCATGGGGCCAGAGATGGCTTTGCTCAAGCGCATCGCCCCAGGGGTCTTGTGGATTGGCGCGCTCTTGAGCACCTTGTTGGGTTTACCAAGGCTCTTTGAGGGCGATTGGCGCGACGGCAGCTTGGAGCAAATGGCGCTCTCGCCAGTGGGTTTGGTGCCGCTTGTGTGCGCCAAAATCACCGCGCATTGGATTTTGAGCGGTTTGCCCTTGGTGCTGCTCGCGCCGGTCGTGTCTTTGCAGTTCGATTTGCCCGCCGATTTACAAGGCACCTTGATGCTGGGGCTGCTGTGGGCACCCCGGTGCTGAGCAGTTTGGGCGCCATTGGGGCGGCGTTGACCCTGGGTGTGCGCGGGGGAGGGGTGCTTTTGTCGCTTTTGGTGTTGCCGCTTTTTGTGCCGGTGTTGGTGTTTGGGGCGGGTGCCATTGAGGCGCAAGCGGCCGGTTTGGGGGTTGCCGCCCATGTCTCGGTGCTCTTGGCCATGCTGATGGTGTCGCTGTTCCTGAGCCCCTTCGCTTGCGCTACAGCGCTAAAGGTTGCGCTAGATTAAGGGCACTGCAATGAATGGGGACGCACTTTCACGCTCTAGTGGCATACTACGCCTTTGTCTTTTGGCAAGACTTTTTGATTCCTTTTTGGGCCCCACCGTTGCATGACTAAGAGCCGATCATCTCGCTGGTTTTATTACGCCGCACCGCAAAACTTCTTTCACCTGAGTTCAGTGCTGTGGCCTTGGTGCGCGGGGGTGGCACTCGTGCTGGGCGTTTGGGGCTTGTACTGGGGATTGTTGATCGCCCCCGTGGATGCCCAGCAGGGGGAAGCCTACCGCATTATTTTTGTCCACGTGCCCGCTTCTTGGATGTCCATGGTGATTTACATGGCCATGGCTTTTTGGAGCATCATGGGCTTGGTGTTCAACACCCGACTCTCGGCCCTCATGACACGGGCTTTGGCACCAACTGGGGCGATGTTTGCCTTCATTTCCCTTTGGAGTGGTGCTTTGTGGGGCAAGCCCATGTGGGGTACTTGGTGGGTGTGGGATGCGAGACTCACCTCCGAGTTGTTGCTGTTTTTCCTTTACCTGGGCTACATGGCCTTGACCAGTGCCATCGAAGACCCCAAAAAAGGCGACCGCGCTGGGGCCTTGATCGCCATTGTGGGGTCGGTGAATGTGCCGATCATTTATTTTTCCGTGAAGTGGTGGAACACCTTGCACCAAGGATCTTCGATCACCATGGGCCAAGCGCCATCGATGGCGAAGTTGATGCTGTGGGCCATGCTGCTCATGGCCTTGTCGTTTTGGGCTTACACGCTGGCGGTGGTGTTTTACCGGGTGCGGGTGCAGATTTTATTGCGCGAGCGCCAAACCCAGTGGTTGCGCGAGTGGGTGAGTGATCAAGGCGCCAAGGGAGTGGCATGATGCATTGGAGCAGTTGGCAAGCGTTTGTGGAGATGGGGGGCTACGCGCTTTATGTGTGGGGCAGCTTTGGGGTCACCCTCGTGTTGATCCTTGGTGAGGTGTGGCAAGCACGCCAGTCTTGGGTTGAGGAGTTGGGGAGCTTGAGAGACGCCATTCAAATCGATGACCACCTTCAGGCCCAGCGTGCTCCGACTCGACCTCTCGCCACCTTGACGCCAAGCGGGACGCACCCCGCACAACCTGATTGGAGCGCACCAGGACAGGACGCCAGCGTGCAGTCTTTTGGCCGCGACAGCACACCATGACCAAACGACAAAAGAAATTCGTGCTCATCGCAGTAGGCTTGGCGCTGTTGGCCGCAGTCACGGCCTTGGTGCTCAACGCCTTTCAAAGCAATTTGGTGTTCTTTTTCACACCGACCCAGGTGTTTGCGGGTGAGGCGCCGCGTGCACGCGCCTTTCGCCTCGGTGGGATGGTCAAAGCGGGCACCTTGGTGCAAGTTGGATTGAGCCACGAGTTCACCGTGACCGATAATGAGCGTGAGGTGAGCGTGAGTTTTACTGGCCTTTTGCCCGACTTGTTCAAAGAAGGACGAGGCGTGGTGGCACAAGGGGAGCTCGACGCGAGTGGGCGCTTTGTGGCCTCCCAGGTCCTGGCCAAGCACGATGAAAATTACATGCCCCCAGAGGCGCAGCACGCCATGGATGCGGCTGCCCAGCGGCGTGCTGCCCAAAGCGTCAAGCCTTGAGCGGCTCCCCATTCCTTTTAAGCCCTCTTAAAAATACCTTGGAGTTGACATGCTAGTTGAATTGGGTCACTTTGCCCTGATGTTGGCCTTGCTGGTGGCCTTGCTCCAGGGTGTGCTGCCGCTGTTGGGCACCTTGCACGCGGCGCGACTGCCCTGGCTGTCGCCTGCCCTGCGCTGGGGCTGGTTGCACCTGGCTCGACCCTGCACGTGGCTGCAATGGGGTTTGGTGAGCTTTGCTTTTGTGACCCTGGAGTGGGCGTTTTTGCACAACGACTTTTCGGTGCAATATGTGGTGGAGCACTCCAACAGTTTGCTGCCAGGTCCCTACCAGTTTGCCGCCTTGTGGGGCGGGCACGAAGGCTCCTTGTTGCTTTGGGTCTTTTTATTGGGATTTTGGTCCAGTGCCGTTGCGTTTTTCTCGCGCTCTTTGCCCCTCACGATGGTCGCACGCGTGCTCGGCGTGATGGGACTGATTTCCACTGGTTTTTTGTGCTTTATTTTGAGCACTTCCGACCCCTTTGTGCGGGTGTTTCCGCCCGCCTTGGAGGGGCATGACTTGAACCCATTGCTGCAAGACCCGGGGCTGGTGATCCACCCGCCCATGCTCTACATGGGGTATGTCGGCATGTCGGTGGCTTTTGCATTTGCCATCGCGGCGTTGCTGGCGGGGCGGTTGGACGCGGCGTGGGCTCGCTGGTCCAGGCCGTGGACGGTGATTGCTTGGACGTTTTTAAGCCTGGGGATTGGTTTGGGGTCGTGGTGGGCATACTATGAACTCGGCTGGGGCGGTTGGTGGTTTTGGGACCCGGTGGAGAATGCCTCTTTGATGCCATGGTTGGTGGGCACGGCCTTGATCCATTCCTTGATGGTGACGGAGAAGCGCGGCACTTTCAAAGCGTGGACGGTGCTGTTGGCCATTGCTGCTTTTTCTTTGTCCTTGCTCGGTACTTTTTTAGTGAGGTCTGGGGTGCTCACCTCGGTGCATGCATTTGCCTCTGACCCGGCGCGGGGTATTTTTATTTTGGTGTTTTTGGCCTTGGTGGTGGGCAGCTCACTGAGCCTATTTGCCTGGCGAGCGCCGCAAGTGAGCGAGGGCGCCTGGGTCAATTTGGTCTCGCGCGAGACGTTTTTATTGGCCAACAGCATTCTCATGTGCGTGGCCACCTTGGCAGTCCTCTTGGGGACCTTGTACCCATTGGTGATCGATGCACTCGGAGCGGGCAAACTCTCGGTGGGCCCGCCTTACTTCAATGTGGTGTTTGCGCCCATCATGGTGCCTTTGATTTTTATCATGGTGCCAGGCCCTTTGCTGCGTTGGCGTGAGGCCAAGCTCGTGGACATCTTGCCCGACTTGATCTGGCCGGCTTTGGGCGCTTGCGTGGCGGCAGCCTTGATGTGCTGGACGATTGGGCTTTGGTCTTTGGGAGCGTTGGCCGGTTTTTGGTTGGGAGCCTGGGTGGCTTTGGCGGGGGTGCAGCAAATGGTGCTTCGGCTCAAACGCCCAGGGCGCATTGGCGGCTCCTTTTGGGGCATGCAACTCGCGCATTTGGGGCTGGCCATCATTGTGATGGGGGTGACGGGCGTGAGGTCTTTTGAGGTCTAGCGCGATGTGCGCATGGGGGTGGGCGATGAGGTTCAAATCCAGGCTTACACCTTTCGCCTGCTCGGGTTGCAAGACGTGAAGGGCCCCAATTACCAAGCGGTGCGAGCACGCGTGCAGGTGCTCAAAAATGGTCAAGAAGTGAAGGTGATGCTGCCAGAAAAGCGCCGCTATTACTCGTCTGCCATGCCCATGACGGAGGCGGCCATTGATTCGGGTTTCTTACAAGATTTGTATGTGTCCTTGGGCGATGCGTTGCCGGGCGACACCCCGCAGTGGAGCATGCGCGTTTACTACAAACCCTTTGTGCCGTGGTTGTGGGTGGGTGTGCAGGTGGAGTTTCATCGCGACGGTTTCGACGTGGAGGTCGAGATTGATCCGGATG
>CAISQQ010000024.1 GCA_903887655.1 uncultured Burkholderiales bacterium | reverse complement strand
TGACAAGTCAATTGATCACCTGCAAAAAACCAAAGAAGCCTTGCTCAGCACAGATAAAAATCTGAGAATCGCCAACGACAAAGCGCAGGAGGTGACCATCAAAAAACTCACCAAAAACAACCCCACCATGGCGGGCAAGTTTTTGGAGCTCAAGGAAGCCAGTCCCCACACGCCACCGGCGAGCGAGGAGTGACCTCAGTGGGTTTTTTTGTGGCGCGCAAACAAGCGTTTGAAATTGTGCTAAATTGACCATCTGAAACGCTGAAAAGCTGAAACGCGCTTCACCCGCCCACGTTCGGTGAACGACCATGACTGCTGTTAGACGAGCCGGATTGACTATTTTTTTCTAAAAAAGGAAATCACATGGACCAAAACCCTCAACAAAGCGGCAGTGACATGGCCCGATTGGATGCTCACCCGATCTCTGCACAAGAATACGACGAACTGCCCGAGCTCACAGATGCTGATCTGGAGCGTGCCGTCTGGAAGATCGCGGGCCAAGAGGTGACCCCACTCGAAGGCCAAGCGGCTTTTCGTTCGCTCTTGAATCCATAAAACTGCAAGGGCCCTTTTCGCGGTGAGGCACACCTAGATTTCATCGCACCAGGACCGGTTCATCGTTGGCAGAGGCTGTCCTACTCGGCTCAGCGACAGAGTCTATGGATGCCCCCATTCGCCACTGCGTCCTGACCCCTTGAAGCCATCTTCAAGTATTGCTGCGCATTGCGCTCACCCAAGGTTCTGACCTTGGCCGTGTCAAGGTGCTCGATATCGTTGCGCTTGGCTTTGAGATCTGATGTAGTAAACAAGGTCATTTAGGGGGGCTCTTTGCACACTGCTTGCTGGGCGGCAACCACCATCCGGTAGAAGTCGTTCCAAGGGTTGATCGGCTCGTGCGTTGGGCCCATCAACATGGAGATTTCGGGTGAGCAATGGTTTCGGTCCCTACAACACCAAAGGTTCTGTCACCCGTGTCACCACATTCTCCTGGACGTCTGCAGGGGACGTCTTCCGGTGCATCGGCGCACGTTTGGACTGCAACGCTTAAGTGTAAATCGGGATAAGCCTATGGCTTTCGATCAGTTAGACTGCCCGATGATTCTTCAACAAGAACTGTGGCCATTGTTTTGATGGGGGTCCAAGTTGCGGTCTTTGGGGTTTAACCCTAACCCCGATCCATTACCTCAGGGTTCTTTGTTGTGAGTGTGTCGTTGTCAATTTATTCAACCGGAGTTTCAATTGTTCAAACCCAAAAAATACCTCAAAGCGTCGTTGGCCTTTGTCATCGGCAGCTGTCTGGTGGTGGCCTGCGGCAGTGGCGACAGCACAAATTTTGCCAAAGCGGGTCCTAAAAACATTTTGTTCGTGGGCAACAGCTACACCTTTGCCAGGATCGCTCCGGCCTTGCAATACAACAGCCAAAACGTCAAGGACCTCACCGCCGCCTTCAACGCCATCGACGCCACCGGCACGAACAGTTTGCCCGTGGGCTCGGGTGTCGCTCCCAACCCTTGTGCCACACCAGGAACGGGGTGTTTTGAGCCGCACAACTGGGGCGGGCTGCCCGGTATTTTTAAGAAATTCACCGACCAAGCCGGTCTCAACTACACGGTTTCCCTCTCCACCCGAAATGCTGCCACCTTGCGCGGTCAGTACCTCAACACGGCCAACGCCAACTGGAACATGCTGGGCAACATCGCCAGCAGCAAATGGGACACTGTGGTCCTTCAAGCCCAAAGCGATGAGCCGCTGCCCGCGAACATGTCCAAAAACGGCAACTACGTCTCCTTCAGCACCTATGCCAATTTGCTCGAGCGCTATATCCATGTGGGCACTGGTACCACCACCACCGAGACCAGTATTTTTGGGTCATTGTCGGCTTGCACGGCGGCCACCACCGCCAACCCCCCAGGTCCTGGTTTGAGTGCTGCCTCTTGTGGCACGACGCGCACCATCCCCACCAACACCAATGCCAACCCGAACGCCAAGGTGTATTTGTTCGCTTCTTGGGCAAGACCGGACATGGTGGCGCCCCACAAGTGCACCACCCCCGACCTCACCACCACCGATGGCGCGCCCATGGTGGACCCCACTTGCTCGAACGGCTCCAACGGCAGCGCGACCACGGGGATGAACACCATTTATTACACCAGTTTGGGCAACGATGCGGCCAATTTGGGGGCGATGAATACGGATTTGAAGAAATCATTCCAAAGCTTGGTGACCAAGAACCCAGGTTTCACCGATCTCGTCCCCATTGGAGACGCCTTCCAGCGCGCCGTGGACAACAATTGGGTGAAAAACAATAATTTCTACAAAGCCGATGGCACCTTTGATGATTCTGGCAAGATCAATCTCTGGTTCAAGGACAGAACGCATGAAAGTGTGTATGGCGCGTATTTGTCGGGCTTGATGCTGTTTTCTAAAATCACCGGCGTCACGCCCTTGCTCGGCTACAACGACCAAGTCTACAAAGATCTTGGGATTGCTTCTGCCGATGCCTTGATGCTTCAACAAGTGGCGTTTGACACTTTGGTGGCCAATGGTTGGCAGCCTTGATATCCCACGTCTTGATCAATCTTTGAAGTCCCAATCATGAACACAAAACTTATTGTCTGCTCCATTCTTGCCGCGACGTCTGGCCTCTTGCAGGCCCAAACGACACCCGCTGCGTCCTCCTTGGAATTCAACGCCAGTGTGGTCTCGGATTACCGCTACCGGGGCATTTCTCAATCGGCCTCCAAGCCGGCACTCCAAGCCGGGGTGGACTTTGCAGCCGAATCGGGGGTGTATGTCGGGGCATGGGCGAGCTCCATCAACTGGATCAAAGACACGGCGCCTTCTGCTGCTTACAACGTCAAGGGCCCTGTTGAAGTCGATCTGTACGGCGGCTACAAGACGACGCTGTCCAACGGCATCAGCCTGGATGTCGGCGTGCTGCAGTACTGGTACCCCAGCAACAATCTCACCAACGTGCCCTTGAATCAAAACCCCAACACGACCGAGGTTTATGTGGCGGCCAGCTCAGGCCCCTTCAGTGTCAAATTGTCCGACAGTGTCACGACACTGTTCGGACAAATGAACAGCAAGGGTTCAAGGTATTTGGATTTGAATTACGCCGTGGAGCTCGGCAACGATCTCACCTTGACACCGCACCTGGGCAATCAATCCGTCGCCAACAACCCGGTGAGTTACAGCGACTATGCCGTCACCTTGACCCAAGGGCTCGCCTCTAAGTTGAGTGTGTCAGCCACGATCATTTCAACCAACTACAAATCCCTGCACCAGGCCTACACCCTCCCGGGTTCAGGCGCCAAAGATCTTGCCAACAGCAGCTTCATTGTGGGATTGAAGAAAATATTTTAAGGCTCCGACGCGCTCTCCAAGCTTGGTCCTGAAGGGTAGAGCCCTGTCCACTGTAAGTTCCAGTGGTGCTCAAGCTTTCAGGTTCACAAGGCTCTTGAAGAGGGTGCTCGTTGCCAACAGAGCGGGATAGCGGCCGTGTTCGATCATGCGGCCTTCATGGATGACCCAGATCGAGTCTGCGTTTTGCAAGGTCTCAAGCCGGAGGGTGATCATCAACACGGTTGTGTTGTTCATCACCCCTTGCAGTGCCCCTAGATTTTGGTGATGGCGCTAGAGCCGTCGCGCCAAAGACACCGCAGCGGCCGATCCGCTAGCGACCACCCAGCACCAAGCTTTGAGCAACAAGGACCCACCACCAGGGGCCAGTGAGCGAGCCTCGTCTTTGTGGTGAATTTCGTCGGCTTGGCAGCGAAGGAGCAACTCGAGCAGCTCGCTGTGTTCACGGCTGGTTTGCAAATGGTCGATTTGTTGCTGGTAGTGCTGCTCGACAAAGGTCTCCACCGCCGCGATGGTTCCGTAGGTGGATCTTGGACCCAACAAAGCGGGCAAGGCGCCCGTCAACCACCCGGCGATGCGCCAAGCCAGGAGCAAGCGGCTGCGTGAATGTGGCGCCAACACGCTTTCGATCAGGGCCAAGTGCTCGGCTTCTGTGGCCCCGTGTCGTTGCGCAAAATCAATCAGCTCTTGAGACTGTTTGAGCTTGGCCACGGCCACAATGCCCTTGTAAATGTAGACCGCGCCTGTTTCGCCTGCGTGGTCAGAGCGCAGTTCCTGCTCCAAATGGGTGGACCAAGGTGTCGGGTGGCTGGCGCTGTGGGGTGTCATCGGGTCTTCAAGTGGTTAGGGTGTGGGGGTGAGCGAGGGCAAGGGCAACGGCAACGGCAACGGCTAGGGGATGGTGGTGAAAGTGTTCACCGAAGGTAGGCATTGATCGCGCTCAAGATCTCATCGTAAAGTTGTTTGATCTTCTCGATCCAGGTCATGGTTGACGCGGCTCCCCTGCATGGTTTTAAGGTTTTATAGCTTTGATGCAATGCAGTATGTAATTTTAATGAGATTGAGGAGCGCGCGAATAGCCTTGCCAGGGCTGTGTTCAATACTGGCCTGGCTCGCTCACTTGAACGTGTTGGAGGGACAGCAGGGCCTGGCATGCGATGGGCCCACCATGAAATTCAAAACCCCCGAAAAAAAGAATTCAACCGGCTTGCCCCATAATGGACTTTCTACTTTTTTTCGGGGTGTGTCTGGCCCTTTGATCTATGACCTTGTTGCGTTTGTCCGCTGTGAGCCATGCGTATTCCCCTGGGGAGTGGCTCTTCGAGGGCCTTGATTTCGAACTTCACCGAGGTGAGCATGTGGCCATCCAGGGCATGTCGGGTTGCGGCAAATCCACCTTGCTCAACATCATGGCGGGGCTTGAAGTGCCCACCCAAGGCGAGGTCCTCTGGATGGAGCAATCCACCGCCTCTTGGACGCCCGAGCAAAGACGCACCTGTCGTCTCAGAGAAATGGGGTTTGTGTTTCAAGCCTTTCACTTGTTGCCCCACCTCACGGCCTTGCAAAACGTCATGGTGCCCCTGTTGCTCGGCGGTGAAACTGAGAGTGCCAGTACCGAAGCGGCCCGCTCGCTTTTGACAGACCTGGGACTGCAACACCGCTTGGAGGCCAAACCCGCCCAACTCTCAGGCGGTGAGCAGCAGCGTGTGGCCTTGGCCCGTTCATTGGTCCATGAACCCCAGGTGATCTTTGCCGATGAGCCCACCGGAAACTTGGACACCGTGACCGCCTCCCATGCCTTGTCCTTACTCATTGATTTGTGCCGGGCCCGACAAACCAGTTTGATCTTGGTCACCCATTCGGATGCTGCGGCCCGTTCGATGGGAAAGTGCTTGAGACTCACCGCCAATGGTCTGGTTCAATGATGATGAGAGGCAACCCATTGCTGTTTTGGTGGTTACTCAAAAGCGTGTGCCTCGATGCATGGGGCCGGTGCTTGGTGGCCTTGAGCATGGTGGCCATTGGTGTGATGCTCGCGGTCTCCATTCACACCGTGAACCATTCCGCTTTGGCGTTTTTTGGAGAAGCCTTGGACACGTTGAACGGCCAAGCGTCGGCCCAATTGGTGGCCCCGATGGGAGAGATGGATGACCGCCAAGTGCAGAGATGGGATGATGAGCGCACAGGGTTGGGCATTCAAGCGGTGAGCCCGGTGTTGGTGGTTCAAACGGACCGCTTGACGGTTTTGGGGCTTGATATCTTCAAAGCCGCCTCGGTGTCTCCCTCCCTAATGCCGTTTGCCACACAAGACAGCCGTGACCTCTTTGACCCCAAAGCCTTGTTTTTGTCCAATGCGGCCTTGGAGCAGTTGCATGTTCACGTTGGAGAAGAACTCACCTTGCGTTTGGGAGGGGTGGGTGTGCAATTGGTCGTCAAAGGTGAAGTCCCCGGTGTGGGCTCGCAGGCTTTGGGCGTCATGGACATCGGTAGCGCGCAATGGGCTTTTGACCGTGTGGGCTGGGTCTCACGATTGGATATTCGCCTACTTCCTTGGCAAACGCCCCCAGGCCTGAGAAAGCGACTCAAGTCACAAAACGAATCGATTCAATTGGTCACCTTGGAGGACCGGGATCGGCGCATGTCCTTGCTCTCCAAAGCCTACCGCGTCAATTTGTCGGTCTTGGCGATGGTGGCCTTCTTGACGGGGGGCTTTTTGGTGTCAACGGCCGTTAACTTGTCCGTGGTTCGTCAGCGTTCAGCCTTGGGACTCTTGGGGGTGTTGGGGGCAAGTGAGGTCTGGCTGAAACGTTTCGTCTGGGCCCAAGGAGGGTTGATTGGACTCCTGGGCGGCGTGATGGGGGCGGGTCTTGGTTTGTTGCTGGCTTATCTATTGATGCAATGGTTTGGTGGAGACTTGGGAGGGCGTTATTTCTCCAGCCATGAAACGCCCATGGTGATCGATGGCTTTGCGGTAGGTGCTTTGGTTTTAGCGTCCTGTATCATGGGATTGGCAGCGTCTTGGTGGCCACTCCTTCAAATCAACTGGCGTCGCCCCATGGGGGTACTGAAGGGTGATCAGGCAGAAACAGTTTCTCTCACCCAACCTTCACTCCAGTGGAGTTTGATTGCCCTCACGATCTCCTTTTTGCTACTGCTCTTGCCCTCGATTGATGAGTTGCCTTGGGCCGCTTATGGCTCGATTGCCGCGCTGATTGCTGCGGGTTTATTGGCCTTGCCCTGGGGGACAGCCCAGTGCTGGAGGCTTGCTTCTCGCTTTTTGGCCCATCGGTCTTCACATGCTCCAAGGACGGGGTCTTCACCTGAGCCCGTGCATGTGTATGTGCAAGTGCCTGCCGTTTTGCGACTGGCCATTTGGCGACTCTCTCAAGCCCCCGCGGAGTCCTCTCCCTTGATCAAGGGAACCGTGGCGGCATTTTCTTTGACCGTGGCGATGATGGTGAT
>CAISQQ010000023.1 GCA_903887655.1 uncultured Burkholderiales bacterium | reverse complement strand
GCTTTTTCAACGTTCTTGACAGCGGTGCGGTATTTGGAGCGCAAAGAGGTGTTGGCTGCATTGAGCTTCACATCTTGGCGTGCGCGTTTACGGCCTGAGGCCAGTCGGGGGTTTTTTTTCTTGGGTTTGGCGGAAGCCATATGGTATGTCCTTGGTGTCTGTGGATGATGTCAGCAAAGCCCAACATTATAGCAAATTGATCCATCCAAAGTGTGATCTGGGCGCTACACTTATCGGGTGAGTATTTTAAAATCCGCCTCCACGGTCTCATTTTTGACCCTTTTGTCACGCATCACCGGCATGGTGCGAGAGCTTTTGATGGCCTCCATTTTTGGGGCCAATGCCATGACGGATGCCTTTAATGTGGCCTTTCGTATTCCTAATTTGTTTCGGCGCTTGTTTGCTGAAGGCGCCTTTAGCCAAGCCTTTGTGCCGGTGCTGGCCACGACCTTGCAGGAAAAGGGCGAAGACGCCACACAACAACTCATTGGCCAAGTCGCCAGTGTGCTCCTGAGTGTTTTGTTGCTCACCTCGATTGCCGGGGTGGTGGGTGCGCCCTTGTTGGTGTGGCTCATGGCCAGTGGCTTGGAGCGTGACCCGCAAGCCCAAGGGGCGGCAGTCTTCATGACCCGCTTGATGTTTCCCTACATCGCCTTCATGTCCTTGGTGGCACTGGCCGCGGGGGTGCTCAACACGTGGCGGCGCTTTGCGGTGCCAGCCATGACGCCGGTGCTGCTGAACTTGTGCATGATCGGGGCCGCTTACTGGGTCTCTCCACTCTTTGTCACCTTGGGTTGGCCGGCCATTGATGCCATGGTGGTGGGGGTGATGTTGGGTGGGTTGTTGCAGTTGAGTGTGCAGTTGGGTGCCTTGGTGCGTCTGGGGTTGACGCCCAGGATGGTTTGGCCTTGGCAGTGGCAGGCTTACCAGGCGGCGTGGCAAACAGAAGGCACACAAAAGATTTTGAAACTCATGGGCCCAGCCTTGGTCGGTGTCTCGGTGGCGCAGTTGTCGCTGTTGATCAACACCCAAATTGCCTCCCACATGGCGTCTGGGAGTGTGAGTTGGCTCAGTTATGCCGACCGCTTGATGGAGTTTCCCACCGCTTTGTTGGGTGTGGCTTTGGGTGTGGTGCTCACCCCTCAGTTGTCGGCTGCGCGCGCAAGCCTTGACTCTCCCCGTTACTCGGCCTTGCTCGACTGGGGACTCCAATGGGTGGTGTTGCTGTGCACACCCTGTGCCTTGGCCTTGCTGGTCTTTGCCAAACCGCTGGTGAGTGTGCTCTACCACTACGGTGCGTTTCAAGCGCACGATGTGGAGCAAACCGCGTTGGCCCTCACCGGTTACGGCGTGGGTCTCATGGGATTGGTGGCCATCAAGGTGCTGGCGCCGGGGTTTTATGCCGCGCAAGACACCCGTACTCCCGTGCGCATCGCCGTGGGAGTGCTCATCGTCACCCAATTGATGAATTGCGTGCTGGTGCCGGTTTTGGCGCAAGCGGGCTTGGCTTTGTCCATTGGTCTTGGCGCCTTGCTCAATGCCACGGGTTTGTGGTACTTTTTGAAACGCTCGGGGCGCTACACACCGCAGCCGGGTTGGGGCACCTTGGGCTGGCAAGTGGGTTGGGCAAGCGCTTGCGTGGGGGGCTTGCTGTGGTGGAGCTCTGTGCACTGGGACTGGGTGGGACTGCGTGAGAGCGCGCTCCTGCGAGTCGCTTTGATGGCCGCGGTCTTGGCCGCTTGCGCGGTGCTCTATTGGGCTGTGCTCACGGTGTTGGGTTGGCGGGTGAAGTCGATGTTGAACCCGCAGTGGCCTGGGAGTGAGCATGGGATTTAACCTCGGTCCTGAGGCCACGCATCTGTCATACTTTGCCAGTTTGGTGCAAAGTGATGAGCAGTTTCCGCTATTGGAAGCGGCGGCAAGTCTTGCCCAAGATGAATACCCCGAATGCGATGTGCAGCAAGTGCTGGCCGATGTGGATCAGATGTTGGCCCGCTTGAAGCGGCGCTTGGCACCCGATGCCTCAGCGCTTCATCGCTTGAAAATTTTGAACCGCTTATTTTTTGAAGAGTTGGGTTTTCAAGGCAATGTCAATCATTACCATGACCCAGACAACAGCTTTTTGAATGCGGTGCTTCAAACGCGTCGAGGCATCCCCATCAGTTTGTCGGTGATCTGGCTCGAGCTCGCCCAGGCCATTGGTTTGCAAGCAAAAGGCGTGAGTTTCCCGGGCCACTTCTTGGTCAAAATCAACCTCACCTACCCCAATGAGGGCTTGGTGGTGCTGGATGTGTTTGCCGGGAGGTCTCTCACGCGAGAGGACTTGCTCGAGCGACTGTGTGAGTTTCCTGACCTAGACCAGGCCATGAATGCCACCCAGAACAGCCCAGGCCATGAAGCCGACCCTGGATCGGATGAGGACAAGGACCAGAAATTGGACAAGCCGGTGGGCCAAGGGTTGGGTCAAGAGTTGGGCCAAGACTTGGGTAAGGCCTCAGACCCCGCATCGACAGATCACTTGGGCAATCTCGAGGGGGAGAGGCGCTTACAGCGGTTTTTGCGCCCGGCCAGCGAGCGTCAAATTGTCGAGCGCATGCTGCACAATTTGCTCACCATTTATCGCGCCCAACACGACCGCCCGCGCGAGGACCAGGTGATGGAGCGTTTGCGGATTTTGCGCTTCGGTGCTTGAGCGTTGACGCCTCAAGGGCCCAGACGATTGCAGTGACCAGGGCGCTGACCAGGGCAATCACCAGGACTCGGGTTGCCGATCAAGGCAACGCCTTCCATGCGACCCACCTGACCTACCTGACCCACCTGACCCACGGCACTGATGTGCTCAAGACGACAGTGTCACACGGCTGACTTGAGGATCAGACGTGCCAGGAAGGGGCAGCGTCGTGACCTCGCCAATGTCGTAGACCGTCTCGCCCGCGTTTTCTAAAAACACCGTGAGCGCTGGCGCGCTTTCAGGGGCCACAATCACACACATGCCAATGCCGTCGTTGAACGTGCGGTTCATCTCGATGTCGTCAATTTGAGCGTGTTTTTGCAGCCATGTGAAAAGCTCTGTTCTGGGCCAACGCTGTCTGTGCAGATGCGCACCCAAGTGGGCAGGCAAAATTCGGGGCAAGTTCTCGATCAGGCCTCCTCCCGTGATGTGCGCCAAGCCTTTGATCGGGTGGGACTTGAGCGCTTGCAGCAGCGCACTCACATAGATTCTCGTGGGCTTCATCAAAGCCTGTCGAAAGGCTAAGCCATCCAAAAAGGCGGGAAGCGTCTCGAGGCTTTGCTCGACCTTGGCGATGACGCGTCTCACCAAAGAGAACCCATTGGAGTGCACGCCGCTTGAGGCCAGGCCGAGCACGCGGTCTCCAGCCACGATGTTGGCGCCCGACAAAATTTTCGATTTTTCAACCACCCCCACCGCAAAGCCAGCCAAATCGTATTCACCCACGGGGTACATGTCAGGCATCTCTGCAGTTTCTCCGCCAATCAATGCGCAGTGGGCCATTTCACAGCCCTTGGCGATTCCCTCAATGACGGTGCTGGCGGTGTCCACGTCGAGTCGGCCGCAGGCAAAATAATCCAAGAAGTACAAGGGCTCCGCACCCTGGACCAACACATCGTTGACGCTCATGGCAACCAAATCAATGCCCACGTGCTCGTGCATTTGCCACTCAAAGGCGAGCTTGAGTTTGGTGCCCACCCCATCGGTGCCACTCACCAAAACCGGCTGGTGGTAACCACTGGGGATTTCAAACATGGCGCCAAAACCGCCAATGCCCGCCAACACGCCATCGCGCATGGTTTTTTTGGCAAATGGCTTGATGCGTTCGACCAAGTCGTCTCCGGCTTGGATGTCAACGCCGGCGGATTTGTAGGTGAGAGGTGAGCTCATGAACGAGAGATGATCCAAGTTGGAGGGGCCAATGGGGGAGTCGACCAGAGAAGCTTCACGCTCGGCTTTGTCGCCCTTCACGCGGGTGCCGCTGACTGCGGGTCTATCGAGATCTGCGCTCGGTGTGAAATGCGCCCATCGCCCGCTTGCGGGGCCCGGACACCCACACAACCTGGCCAATAGAGCGCACGCAGTGTCGATAGAATGCTCCTATTCTAAAGCGTTCAAAAGGCAAGCCCACCATGACTATGAATGTGCATCAACAACGCCTGGCCTACGGTGTCGTGTTGGCCGTGGGGATGATCTGGCTGATCCACTCCCTGGCACCCATCTTGTTGCCCTTCATGACCGCGTGGGTGATGGCGTATGCGCTGGGCCCGTGGGCCGTCAGAATGACTCGCTGGGGGCGAGGTCTTTGGCCCCACACCGTGAGTGTTTTGGTGGTCGAGTTGGGTTTTTTCTCTCTTTTGTTGTGTCTGTTGGCCCTCTTGAGTCCTATTTTTAGCCAAGAGGTGCCGGCGTTGAAGGCGCAACTGCCGATGATGCTGGAGAACCTTCAGCACGTCTTGGCGCCATGGGCTGAGACGCTCGGGGTGGATGTGAGCTTGGATGCACAAGGCCTCAAGGAGATGCTGCTCAAATCCTTGGATGCCTCTTGGAGCGAGTGGTTTGCCCAGGTGCTGCGGTCTCTCAAAATCGGGGGTTCTGCCGCCGTGGCGGTCATTGGCAACCTGATCTTGACCCCCCTTTTGCTCTTTTATTTCATGGCCGATCAGGCGCTGATTTTGACAAGACTGCTGGCTTGGGTGCCGGTGCGCTGGCGCTCATCGGTGGAGCGTTTCACTGCAGAGGTGGACCATTTGTTGGGGCAATATCTGAGGGGTCAATTGGGGGTCATGCTGGCCATGGCCGTTTATTACAGCGTGGCGCTCAAGCTCTTTGGTCTGGGACTGGCGCTGCCCATCGGGGTGTTCACCGGTTTGGTGATTTGTATCCCCTACGTGGGGTTTTGCATCGGATTGGGCTTGGCCATGTTGGCGGGACTCTTGCAATTTGAGCCGTCCCGAGCCTTGCTCATGGTGTTGGTGGTGTTTGGCGCTGGCCAGGTGTTGGAGGGATTTTTCCTGACACCCAAATGGGTGGGTGAGCGCATTGGCTTACACCCCGTGGCGGTGATCTTTGCCTTGCTGGTGGGTGGGCAGTGGTTTGGATTTTTTGGGGTGATGGTGGCCTTGCCCTCCAGTGCCGTGGTGAGTGTGGCCTTGCGTTGGCTGCTCAATGCCTATTGGGAGAGTGATTTTTACCGCGGTGACCGCTCGGGGCCCCAAGGGCCAGATTCCTCTGACTCATGAAACAAGTCGCCCTGGACATTGCGGGCTCACCCGCTCAGAGCTTTGCGTCTTTTGATGCAGGCCCCAACGCCCAGCTGTTGGAGATGCTGCATGACAGCTTGGCGCGCTTGACCCAGGTCAGGGACCAGGCGAGCGAGGTGCCTTGGGTGAACTTGGAGAGTGTGTTGCTGTGCGGCGACAGGGGAAGTGGCAAAACGCATTTGCTCCAGGCCTGCGTTCACTGGGCCCGTGCGCAGGGACTGGCGGTGATGCACAGACCCGCTGGGGTGGCGGCAAGCGGGCCGGAAGACTCGCATGCCCAGACCGAGTTCCAGCCAGCTTGGAGGCTCATGGTCCTCGATGATGTGCACCTCATGAGCGAGAGTGAGCAAGCCACCGCCTTCAATTGGTTTGTCAATGCCTCTGCGCCGGGCGACCACACCCCGCGCCTCATGCTCATGAGCTCGCAGCCCAGTGTCGGGTCCTTGTCGGTTCGCGAGGACTTGCGCACGCGCATGGCCCAAGGCCTGTGCCTCACCCTCAAAACCCTCGATGAGCAAGCGTGTCGCCGAGTCCTCACAGCGCAAGCGCACCTGCGCGGCTTGAGCCTCAAGCCCGATGTGCTGGACTTCATGATGTCGCGCTTTAGCCGTGACATGTCGAATTTGGTGGGCTGGCTTGACCAGCTCGATGCGTTTTCTTTGCAAACCCAGCGTGCCATCACCATCCCCTTGATCAAAGACATGTTGAATGAGCTCTGAGCCAGCAGTTCATCCACAAACGATTACACTCGAAGCTTGAGAACGCTCGCGGCAACTGCGCCACGGGTGACGTTTTGGACAGGTGAGCCCATTTCCTCAACCGAGCTGGAATTTCTCCACAGGATGGCCACTCGCATTTTTTGTAAACCACTGGATGAACAGGCACTCGTCGGCCAGACTTTTGAATGAAGATTGAACACCTCACCCTCTTTGATTTGGATCACACCCTCTTGCCCATCGATTCAGATCAGTCTTGGGGACGGTTCACCACCGACGTGGGGTGGACCTCGAGGGAGGATTTTTTGCTCAAAAACGAGGCGTTTTACCAAGATTACTGCCGAGGTGAATTGGACATCCATGCCTACGTGCGCTTTACCACGCAAACCATTCGTGACAAGGGGGAGGCCCTCTCCAACGCCATGCGCGAGCGTTTCGTCCAAGAGGTGATTGTCCCCGCGCTCAAACCAGAGGCTTTGTCCTTGGTGGCTGAGCACCAAGCCCGGGGCGAGGCCGTCATGATCATCACCGCCACCAATGAGTGGGTGACTCGCCCGATTGCCGACCTCTTTGGGGTCAAGGATCTCATCGCCTTGCAGTTGAGTCGTGATGCCAGCGGCTGGATCACCGGCGAGATCGAAGGCACCCCTTCATTGGGACCAGGCAAGCTCACCCGATTGCTGCAGTGGCTCGATGAGCGAGGCTTGCATTTGAGCGAGCTCACGACCACCTTTTACAGCGACTCCATCAATGATGCGCCACTGCTGGGCGCCGTTAATTTCCCCGTGGCCACCAACCCCGATAACGCTTTGCGGGCTCTGGCCACGCAAAAAGGGTGGCCCATATTGGAGCTTTTTGCAACCGCATGATCAAAAATTTTGTCAATCGCCTCATGGGCAAAGCGCCCGCCAGTCCCAAGACCCAGTTTGGACAAGAAAAACGCATCCCCTTCAAGGATCACCGCATCGATCCGAGCTTGATCGATGAGCGTGCCCATGACGTGGTGCGCACCTTGCAAGACCGAGGCTACATCGCCTATGTGGTGGGGGGTGCAGTTCGCGATTTGTTGCTCGGTCTTCGGCCCAAAGACTTTGATGTGGCCACCGATGCGACACCCGAGCAAGTCAAGGCCTGTTTTCGCCGCGCTTTTATCATTGGTCGGCGTTTTCGCATCGTGCACGTGGTCTACGGCCGTGGGCGCGAGCATGAGGTGATCGAGGTCTCCACCTTCAGGGCATTTCTCGAGTCGGCCGATGCCAAACAGTTCACCGGCAACGAAAAAACCTCGCGCCATGCCCTGGCCCAGGTCTCCCATGCGGTGGACGCAAGTGGTCGTGTCTTGCGCGACAACGTCTGGGGTCCGATTGAGGAGGATGCCACCCGGCGCGACTTCACCGTCAACGCCATGTATTACGACCCCCAAACGCAGGAGGTGGTGGACTTTCACAAAGGCATTCAAGACGCCAAAAAACACGTGCTTCGCATGATTGGTGACCCCGCGGTGCGTTACCGCGAGGACCCCATCCGCATCATTCGCGCCATTCGATTTGCAGCGAAGCTGTCTCCCTTGGGCTTCAAGCTCGAGAGCAAAACCGCCGCCCCTTTGAAAAAAATGGCACAACTGCTCCATGACGTGCCACCGAGTCGCATGTTCGATGAAATGCTCAAGCTCCTACAAACCGGTCACGCCTTGGCCAGCATTGAGCAGCTCAAGCTCCACGGCTTGGCCACGGGTGTCTATCCACTGCTCGATTTGATCGTTTCTCGAGCTGCTGACCCCTTGGTTCATCAAGCCTTGCTCGACACCGATCGACGCGTTCAAGAAATGAAGCCTGTGGTGCCGAGCTTTTTGCTCGCTTGCGTGCTTTGGGGGGACGTGAGGGACGCCTGGGTTGCGCGCATGCACCAGCGCCAGCCGCTTTACCCCGCCTTGCAAGCGGCCATTGATGAGGTCTTTGATGCCCACATTGGCGAGGTTTCGGGGCGTGGCAAACTCGGCGCCGATATGCGCGAGATTTGGTCTTTGCAGCCGCGGTTTGAAAAGCGCTTGGGCCAGTCTCCTTTGGGACTGTTGGATCAACCACGTTTTCGCGCCGCCTTTGATTTCATGCGCTTGCGCGCATTGAGCCAAGAGGTGGATGCGGCCTTGGGGGATTGGTGGGAGACCTTCAGTTTGGCAGACCCCCAAGAGCGCACCCACATGCTCGAGGCGGTGAGGCTGGAGCATCAAAGCGCACAATCGGCCGCGGGGAGAGGCCCCAAGCGCGTGCGAGCCGTCCCCACTGCGGATGGGGCAGGCGGTGGAGCGACTCCATCAGGTCCTGAAACGTCACAGCCGAGTTCAGCCCACCCGATTGAGGAGGGCGGCGCTCAAGACGGGGTGGCGAGTGCACCGCGGCGGCGCCGGCGCAGACGCACCCCAAGAGCCGATTCGTCCGAATGAACGCTAAAGTGTGCCTGACGCGTGAGCATGACCCAGCCTGAGCCCCAAGCCGAGCGGTTCACGCGCGAGAGTGTGTTGTGTTTCGTGGCGTTGGGCGCCAATCTGGGCCAACCCGAGGAGACTTTCACCACGGCACTTTGGGCACTGGACCAAACCCGTGGCGTGCAAGTGCTGTCGTGCTCGGGTCTGTACTGCTCTGAGCCCTTTGAAGCGAGCGGCCCACCTTATTTCAATGCGGTGTGCGCCATCACCACGCGCTTGTGCGCACCCGATCTCCTTGATGTGCTCCAGCATCTCGAAGCTGAGGCTGGACGCGTGCGCGAGTACCACCACCAACCGAGGACGCTTGACTTGGATTTGCTTTTTTTTGGTCAAGCCCAGGTGCAAAGTCCGCGCCTGGTGGTGCCGCATCCGCGTTGGTTTGAGCGCGCTTTTGTCTTGAAGCCCTTGATGGAGTTGGAGCCGAGTAGGGTGACAGCGGCGATGCTGCAAAGGGTGGAGGATCAAGTCATTGAGCGCCTGCAGCCAGCCGTTCAACTCTGGAGCCCGCGCCCGCAAAAAACCTAATGGGTTCTTCGTGTGATCGGGGGCCGGCGTGCTCGGTCTCACTCGCCGATGGAGATGCGATGGGCTTCTTGAATTTGCACTTCAAAGTAGCGCTGAAAGCTGTAGACAATGCTCGAGATCAAGACCGTTGCGCCCAAAATCAAGGCAATGATCACCCCCCAGATGGTGAGCCACGAGGTTTTGCCACTGGCATCGTCTTCTTGGGCGCTTGGGTTGAAGTGGGCATTCCATTTCTCGGTCGTCATCAAGCCATAAACAATGGCATTTAAGCAACAAGCGGCCATGCTGAAGCCAAAAATCGGGAATAGCCACCAACTGAGCACATCGTCCAAGCCGTAGGATTGAACGCGAGTCACCCCCCACATCCCCAGTGCGGTGGGAATGGGCAGACCCCAAGCGAGCACATCTCGGGGGCCATACAGATAAAAGCGGTGCAGCCCCAAAGGGCCTCCAAGCCAGGTGAGCCAAGTGGCCAAAGTTTTGTTTTTCATGGCTCGAATCATAGCCCTTTCGACTCTTTGGAGGGCGAGTAGGCGCTTTGCGCAGACCCGCCAGCCAAAAAAAGAAGTGCAATTGGGGTGCAAATGCGATAGAATCGTGGGTTTTCAGCGTGTCGCTGGCCGGGTGGCCAAGTCGCGTGTCTCAACGTTGAAAAAATCAACCACCCGAAGGATAAACACCATGGTCGTCATTCGACTCTCTAGAGGCGGCTCCAAAGCTCGCCCATTTTTCAACATCGTTGTCGCTGACAAGCGTTTGCGTCGTGATGGACGTTTCATTGAGCGCATTGGTTTTTACAACCCCATTGCCAGAGGTCAAGAAGAGAGCATTCGCATTGCCCTTGACCGTCTCTCGCATTGGAGAAGTGTGGGCGCACAAGCGTCTCCCACGGTTGAGCGCTTGATCAAGCAAGCGGCCGCCAAGACCGTTTAAGTTTCCATGTTGCCCTTCCTCGAGTCCGCTGCTTTGTCAGAGGATGCCATCGAAGTGGGGCGCATTTTGGACGCCTGGGGCATCAAGGGATGGTTCAGAGTTCAAGCCTACAGCGCCCAGCCCGAGGCGCTTTTTTCTTCCAAGCGATGGTTCATTCAGCCCTCTGAGCGTGGTGCCAAGCACTTTGAGGGCACGCAGATCCTTCGAATTCAAGAAGCCAAAATTCACAGCGACCATGTTGTGGCCCGCGCCCACGATTGCTTGGATCGGAACGCGGCCGAACTCTTGAAAGGTGCACGCGTTTATGTGGCACGCTCGAGTTTCCCAACCCCACTCGAAGACGAGTTTTATTGGGTCGATTTGGTGGGTCTGGAAGTCATCAATCGCCAAGGCGAGTCGCTTGGCCGGGTGGTGGACATACTGAGCTCGGGCGCACAAAGCGTGCTGGTGATCGAGCCCCAAGCCGCTCCAGAAGACTTGCCAGTTTCGCGGACCGATGCCACCCAAGGCTCGACCACATCCCCACTTGCTGGCGCGAACACCACCTCCCCCAAGGCCGAAGCTTCTCGCATGATCCCCTTTGTCTCGCAGTACATTGACGAGGTGCGACTCGCCGAGAAAAAGATCTTGGTCGATTGGTTGCCCGACTATTGAGGCAAGGCGCGCGCGGTTGAGGTGAGCGCAACTTGCAACTTGTAGCTTCGTGTTTTTTTGACCCCAACGGGTTGTCTTCAATTGGACGGTTTTGCATGCGATTTGATGTCGTGACGCTGTTTCCTGAACTCTTCACTCCCTTTTTGAGCCTGGGGGTGACGCGGCGAGCCTATGAGGCGGGGCTGGTGAGCGTGCATTTTTGGAACCCGCGGGACTATGCCACGGGGCTTTACCGGCGTGTGGACGATCGTCCTTTTGGCGGTGGGCCCGGTATGGTGATGATGGCCGAGCCACTGGCCTTGTGTGTGGAGGCCATTCAAGCCGCGCGACGCCAAGCCGGCGAGGCGTCCCATGGTCAAGCCGGAGAGGCGCCCCATGGTCAAGCCGGCGAGGCGCTCCCTGGCCAAGACAGCCACACCGCTTGCGACCCTGTTGAAGCTCAACGCGCCGATGTTCCTGTGATTTTGTTCTCCCCCGTGGGTGAGCCCCTCAGCCACGCCAGGGTTGAGCACTGGGCGGGGGGAGAGGGGGCGATTTTGGTGTGTGGTCGCTACGAAGGGGTCGATCAGCGCTTTATCGACGACGTCGTGACCCATCAGCTGAGTCTGGGTGACTTTGTGCTGTCTGGTGGCGAAATTGCGGCTTTGGCCCTGTTGGACGCGGTTGCAAGGCTGCAGCCCGGCGTCCTTCACGACGCTCAGAGCCATGCGCTCGACAGTTTTAACCCCCAGTTGGGGGGGCTGCTGGACTGTCCGCATTACACCCGGCCTGAAACGTGGCGGGACTTGGCTGTGCCCAGTGTCTTACTCTCCGGGCACCACGTTCAGATTGAACGCTGGCGCGAGCAGCAACGGCTGCGATTGACCGCTGAGCATCGCCCCGATTTACTGAGTGCGAGCACTGCGGTGTCCTTGCAGCCAACCAAAAAGCCGTGAAATGCTCCGGCCTGGTGCCGCAGGTCGAGCCCAGTGGCCCACAGGGATCGGATCTTGAGTTGTTGATAAAAAGCGACACTTTAAGGGGCTCCGTGCGGGAGCTGGTCGTCGGGCTGTTGCGTGCACCTCTTCTGGACCCCAGTGGTTGGGGGGAGTAGGGCTTTGAATGTGGGCAAAATGGCGCTATAATCGTGGGTTCGATCCTCTGGATGGCCGCTTTGAGTGCGATGCAGGACCCCAGTCCGCTCTCTCACAACCGTTGTCATCGATGAAGACAGCGGCAAAGCCTTTTGTGTTGCGCATCCAAGATCGTCAATGAGGACATCATGAATTTAATCCAAATATTGGAACAAGAAGAAATTGCTCGCTTGGGCAAAAAAATCCCTGACTTTGCACCGGGTGACACCGTGATTGTGAGCGTGAACGTGGTTGAGGGCGCCAGAAAACGGGTCCAGGCCTATGAGGGCGTGGTCATTGCCAAGCGCAACCGCGGACTCAACAGCGGCTTTATTGTTCGCAAAATCTCTTCAGGTGAAGGCGTTGAGCGGACTTTCCAAACCTACAGCCCCTTGATCGCCAGCATTGAAGTCAAACGCCGTGGTGACGTGCGTCGCGCCAAGTTGTACTATTTGCGCAAACGCAGTGGCAAGTCTGCACGGATCAAAGAAAAATTGGTCAGCAAGTTTGCTCAAGCGGCACAAGCCGCCTCAGCCGCCGCCGCTGCCGCCAACAAAGCGTAAGTCTCCTCCCTGGTCTTGGGTCCTGTGTGAGCTCTCTCAAGAGCTTGGCGCGCTGGACCCATGGACTGCAAGTGGACCGCATGAAGCCGATCTCGCCTGTCGAGTTCGGCTTTTTGCTATGGTTGAGCCGCTCATCATCGGCTCGCGCGTCATTGGGCGCTGTGGCCTTGAAAACGCCCTCACCCCACTCACAAATTCATTGCCATGCTGCCCTTGTCCAAAATCCCCCGCTTTGATCCCTTGACAGCGCCCATTGTGGGTGTGGACCATCACCTGAGGGCGTTGAGTCAACACGAGCTCAGTGTGGATTTCATTCGAGCGCGCTTTGGCAACCCCAAGGCCTTGGCGTTGACCCTGAGCGAAATCCATGAGCCGCGGTTGAATGAGCAGCCCCTAAAGCCAGCGGCCGTGTTGGTGGGCTTGGTGCAACGAGATGAGCTCACCGTGATTTTGACCCAGCGCTCTCGGCATTTGTCCTCCCACTCAGGACAAATTGCCTTTCCGGGGGGCAAGGTGGACCCTGGAGACGCGAGCGCCGAGGCCACGGCCTTGCGCGAAGCCCATGAAGAGGTGGGCTTGACCCCGGAGAACGTCACGGTCTTGGGGCAACTCAACCCCTTGATCACGGGAACGGCTTATCGCATCAACCCCGTGGTGGCCCTGATCAATCCTCACCATGAGATCCGTGCCAACGCCGCTGAAGTGGACCATGTCTTTGAAGTCCCCTTGTCTTTTTTAATGAATCCCGCTCATCACCAGCGCAGACAAACGCAGCACGAGGGCCATGTGCGCGAGTGGTATGCCATGCCCTACCAGCAAGGAGAGCAACAACGCTTCATTTGGGGGGTAACGGCCAACATGATTCGCAGTTTTTATGCCTTTTTGGCGCAACCTTTGAGCACGGACTGAGGCCTTGGCGCTATGATGAAGTCATGACGCTTTTATCTTTACTTTTTGCACTCCTCATTGAGCAAGTTCGTCCCCTCAAGGACAGCAACTGGGTGCAAAGCGTGTGCGCTCGACTCGCGCAGTGGTTGAGCCGGCATTTGGATGTGGGTCACTCTCACCATGCGCGACTGATTTGGTGTTTGAGTGTGGGCGTTCCTTCCTTGCTGGTCTTGCTCATGCACTGGATCCTTTGGTGGAGCCTGGGTTGGATCGCGGCCATGCTCTGGAGCGTCTTGGTGTTGTATGGCACGCTCGGATTTCGGCAGTTCAGCCACCATTTCACCGAGATTCGCGACGCACTTGAAGCGGGGGACGACACACTCGCTCGTCAACGACTTGCCCTGTGGCAACGCGCGGACACGGACCATTTGAGCAAACCCGAGGTCATCCGTTTGGCCATTGAGTACTCGGTCTTGGCCGCGCATCAGCATGTCTTTGGCGTGTTGTTTTGGTTTTCTTTGTTCGCCAGCGTTGGCCTAGGACCGAGCGGCGCCGTGGTTTATCGCATGAGTCATTTGCTGGCGAGATTGTGGTCGAGTCAAGCGCCCGATCTCGCTGTCAGCCATGCCGAGGGCATCCCGCCGTTCGACACCGACGAGCTGGGTCGCGCCGGCTCTTTGGGCGATCAGTGGGTGAGTGAGCCCTTGCAGCAGTGGAGTGCGCAGGCTTGGAAACGCTTGGATTGGCTCTCGTCCAGGGCCACGGCGTTGTCCTTTGCGGTGGTGGGGAATTTTGAAGACGCCATTGAGAACTGGCGCGCAAGCACTGGCGTGGACCCCGATGACAGCGATGCGGTGGTGGTGGCGGCCACTGCGGGTGCTTTGGGACTGCGCTTGGGCGGGGGCGCTTGGCTGCCAGTGGGGGATGCTGGCGCTGAAGGCGCTATGGGACAAGAGCCCCAAGTTCATCATTTAAAGAGCGTGGTGGGCTTGGTCTGGAGAACCGTTGTGATGTGGTTTGTGCTCTTGACCTTGCTCAGTTTGGCCAGGCTCTTGGGCTGAGTCGCCAGCCAGCAGCAGTGCGGCCTCAAAAGCTGCGAGCGCTGCTCAATTCTTCAAACAACTGTTGATAGATTTTGTATCTCGAGGCCTCAATGAGCCCTTGCGCCAGTGCCTCTCGCACGCCGCAGTTGGGTTCATGCAAGTGCGTGCAGTTGTAAAAGCGACAATCCTGCGCAGGGGTTTTGAAGTCGGGCATGAAGTGGCTCAATTCATTGGCCGCAATTTGATGGATGCCAAAGGACTGAAACCCCGGGGAATCAATGAGTGCGGTGTGATGAGCCTTGTCGACCCAATACAAATTGGTGGAGGTGGTGGTGTGCTTGCCCGAATTGAGGGCTTGCGAGATCTCTTGGGTGACGATTTGAGCGCTGGGGATGGCGGTGTTGATGAAGGTGCTCTTGCCCACGCCCGAGGGCCCCAAAATCAAGGTCATTTGGCCCTTGAGCGACTCAAACAAGACCTCGTAGGAGGGGTGGTCGTGTTTCAAGGACAAGGAAAAAAGATCGTATCCCATGGTGCGGTAAATTTGCAAACGCCTCCACGCTTGCTCAAAGGGCACGGTGAGATCGGATTTGTTGAGCACGATGAGGGCTTTGATCTGAGCGGCTTGGGCAGAGATCAAGGCGCGGGTGAGTTGGGTCTCGGAGAACTCGGGCTCAGCGGCGATCAAAATGAGCAGCTGATCAATGTTGGCGGCAAAAGATTTGGTGCGCAATTCATCTTGACGAAAAAATTCGTTGCGCCGCGTCTCAACGCTGTCGATGGTGCCTTCGTCTTCAGTGGGGGTCCACCAAACTCGGTCTCCCACCAAGGCCAGGGATTTTTTACCTCTGGAGCGACAGATGCGTCGGCTTCCATCGGGGCTCTCCACCATCACGTGCCGGCCGTGACCCGACACGACCAAGCCCAGTTGCTTCATGTGCGCATGCGCGCCAAACGCTCGGTGGCTGGGGGGTGGGAGTAATAAAAGGCCGCATACCACGGGTCAGGCGTGAGTGTGGAGGCGTTGTCTTTGTAGAGCTTGGTGAGGGCGCTGGCCAAATGCGCCGCGTTGGCGTGTTCGCTCGCGTAGGCGTCGGCTTGAAATTCCTGCACCCGCGACCTCCAGCTCGAGATGGGGGTGCTCATGAAGGTCACCAAAGGCGTGACCAAGGTAAAGAGGATCAGGGCCAATGCATTGTTGCCCGCTGGGCTGAAGGCTTGTACATTGGGGGTGACCCCCAGTCCCGTGTAGAACCAAGCTTGCTGCATGACAAAACCCAAGAGGGCAAAGCCCACGAGGGTCAAGACAAAGTTGGTGGCCATCATCTTCAACAGGTGTTTGTGCTTGAAATGCCCCAGTTCATGGGCCAGCACGGCTTCCATCTCATCGGCACTCAATTGTTCGAGCAAGGTGTCAAAAAACACCACCCGCTTGCTGCTGCCAAGGCCGGTGAAAAAAGCATTGGAATGGGCTGATCGTTTGGAGCCGTCCATGACGAAAAACCCCTTGGCTTTAAAGCCCGATCGATCCATGAGCGAGGAGATGCGCGCTTTGAGGCTCTCGTCATTGAGTGGTGTGAATTTGTTAAAGAGCGGCATCAAAAAAGTCGGTGCAATCCAGATCATCAGCAATTGAAAACCCACCATGGCCAGCCACGCTTTGATCCACCACGTCACGCCTCCAGCTTGCATGAGCCACAAAATCAGCGCAATCAAGGGAACCCCCAGGACCAAACCGAGGGCGACGCCTTTGATCATGTCAAGGAGCCACAACTTCACGGTGAGTTTGTTGAATCCAAAACGCTCTTCAATGACAAAGGTTTGAATCCATGACAGGGGCAAGTTGATCAAGGAAGAGATGAACACAAAAGCCAAGATGAAGACGGTCTCTTGTAGGAGTCCCAAGCCGAGCCAGGATGCCAAGGCTTGGTTGAGCGCGTTGATCCCACCCAGCAGCGTCCAGCCCACCAGCACCAGGGTTTCTAAAAACAGATCCCAAAATGCTATTTTTGACTTGGCCAAGGTGTAGTCGGCCGCTTTTTGGTGAGCGGCCAAACTGATGGTGCTCTCAAACGCTGGCGGGACGTGGGCGCGGTTTTTCAAAACGCAGTGGTTTTGACGCGTCATCAGGGCAATCTTGACCAGCAGGTTCAAAAGCAGGGCCACCGCGAAGGCCAAGGTCATGTTCAGGGATGGATTCATCCCTGAAGTTTAAAGCCAAATTCCCTTCTCACCAAGCGGCGGGGATTGGGCGCAGCGCTGCACGCCCATCGCTGCCTCAAGCGGTGTGAGATTTTTTTGAGCTTGCCAAAAAAAGAGCCAGTGGGATGCGCGACAATGCCACCATGAACCCAGTCCACGACACCCCCCCCACACCGTTCACCCAAGGCGAGGCGAGCAACACGGCCGAGCCGGCTCAGGTGGAGCTTGCCAAATCGGATCAGAATTTGGTCTGGGTCGATTGTGAGATGACGGGGCTAGACCCAGAGCGTGAACGCCTCATTGAGATTGCGGTGGTCATCACCGGCCCACAGCTCACCCCCCGCATTGAGGGCCCGGTCTTGGTGATCCACCAATCCGAGGACATCTTGTCAAAGATGGACGCTTGGAACAAATCCACCCACGGCAAGAGTGGCCTCATTGAGCGCGTGCGCGCCTCCACCCTCAATGAGCAGGGTGCCGAGCAAGAGTTGCTCGCCTTCATCAAGCGCTTTGTGCCCAAGTCCTCCTCCCCCCTTTGTGGCAATACCATCAGCCAAGATCGTCGATTTTTGGTGAAGTACATGCCCCAATTGGAGGGCTGGCTGCACTACCGCAATTTGGATGTGAGCACCTTGAAAGAGTTGGCCAAACGCTGGAAGCCATCGGCTTACAGTTCGTTTAAAAAACAACAAAAGCACACGGCCTTGGCCGATGTGCACGAGTCCATTGACGAGCTGATTCACTACCGAGAGCACTTCATTCAGCACCAGTAAAAGAGCCCGTCTGTTGTCTTGACAGGTCTACCTCCACGCCGTCGGTGCGCTTGCAATGAATCAGGCCCGCACAAATAGTGCTTGGTAAAAACCCGAGCCTGTGCCATAATCCTTGAGTTCGTCCACGATGACGATCTCGCGCATCTACCTCACACCTTGGGTATACCGAACTGGTTTACCAAAATCGCTTGGACGCAAAATCCTTAAGCGCTGTGCTCTGTTTGAAGGTTGATGTTGTCACAACCTTTGATGGAGCCCTCACCTGTTGGTGGGCGGAGTAAACATGTACGAGTCTCTCGAGATCGATAGCAACGCTATTGCCCAATCTGAATCCTTTCCCCGTGAAGATCACGCCAAGACACCCTTGCTCGATGAGCCCATGGGTGAGTCGATCCCCAACACGGCACACCCCGAGCACACCCTAGACGCCAGTGTGGAAGCGGTGTCCGAACCCACCCCCCCGAAAGAAGTCAAACCCAACCCCTTTCAAGAATTGGGCTTGAAGCGCGAGCTCTTGGCCGCTGTGTTTGACCTGGGCTACACCGCACCCACCCCAGTTCAGGTGAAGGTCATTCCTTTGGCGATGAAAAACTCGCACGATGGTGGACACACCGATTTGATGGTGTCGTCTCAAACAGGCAGCGGCAAGACGGCAGCGTTTTTGTTGCCCGTGATTCAAACCTTGCTCGAGCAAGCGCGCGAGCGCGAAGTGGCCGAGGCACAAGCGTTTGATGCGCAAGTCGCGGCGGCCCTGGCCGCGGGCACACCCCCGCCCAAGCGCGCCAAGCGCAAAGACCCCACCAACCCTCGTCACTTCAAGGCCGCCACCCCAGGCGCTTTGGTGCTGTGTCCCACGCGCGAGCTCGCGCAGCAAGTCGCGCACGATGCGATTGGATTGGTCAAGCACTGCAAAGGCATTCGCGTGGCCACGGTGGTCGGTGGTATGCCCTATGCGTTGCAAATTGCGAAATTGCAAAATGCCGATTTGGTGGTGGCCACTCCAGGGCGATTAATCGATCTGCAACGCTCCATGCACATCAAACTCGAGGACGTTCAGTTCCTCGTGGTCGATGAGGCCGATCGCATGCTTGACTTGGGCTTCTCGGATGACCTGGCTGAGATCAACCAGCTCACCATTGAGCGGCGCCAAACCATGATGTTCAGCGCCACCTTTGCACCTCGCATCCAGAGTCTGGCCGCGCGCGTGATGAGAAAGCCCCAACACATTCAAATCGACACCCCCCAAGAGCGTCACAGCAACATCAAGCAATTGTTGTTTTGGGCTGACAACTCGCAGCACAAAAGAAAACTCTTGGACCATTGGTTGCGCGACACCAGCATTGAGCAGGCCATCGTTTTTGCCAGCACTCAAGTCGAGTGCGATGGCTTGGCGGCTGATTTGCAGCAAACTGGTTTTTCAGCGGTTGCTTTGCACGGCGCGTTGAGTCAGGGGTTGAGAAATCGGCGCTTGATGGCGTTGCGCAACGGTCAGGTGCAGTTCTTGGTCGCCACCGATGTGGCAGCCCGTGGCATTGATGTGCCCTCCATCTCGCATGTCTTTAATTATGGCTTGCCCATGAAGAGCGAAGACTACACCCACCGCATTGGCCGCACAGGCCGTGCGGGACGCGACGGCCTGGCCGTGACTTTTGCTGAGTTCAGGGATCGCCGCAAAATTCAAGACATCGAACACTTCACCCGCCAACCCTTGCCCACCGAGGTCATTGCCGGTCTTGAGCCCTCACAGCGCAGCGAGAGACCGCGCGGCTTTGATGACGCTCGCCGTGGTGCACCTCCAAGAGGTCGTGGCAGGCCCTTTGGCGGTGGCGGTGGCGGTGGCGGTTTTGCAGGCGCCAGAGACGGTGGCTTTAGAGATGCCGCTCCCAGAGAAGGCGGCTTCAGAGACGCGGCCCCCAGAGATCATGCCCCCAGGGACGGTGCTCCTCGCTCGGGCGCAGGTCGAGACTTCGCTCCTCGCGATGTGTTTGCCCCTCGCCCCCAAGCCCCACGGGGTGCTCAAGCCCATAAGCCGGGCGCCCACAAGGGTGGTCCGTCTAAAAGCTTCAAGCCCAAGAGCCATTGAGCTTGGCGGCTGTGCCACGCCGCTCTTGAGCAAAGCGCTCAAGGCCTGCGTGGCCCCTAACGGATGGCCTGAGCCTTGCGGTTTCAGGCCATTTTTTTCGCGTGCAGTTGGGTGACCTCGTGCATGCCCTGATGGTAGGGGCCTTCATTCAATTCGCGGGCGCACTCTTGGCCCGTCACCACCTGTAGCGGTTCAATATCGCGCGCCAAGGTGGCCAATCCTGGGTAGCGGTCGCTCTCGGGGCTTGATCTCTCGTGCTTGGTCTCCAAGATGAAGTGGCCCTGCGCACCCAATGCTTGATTCAATCCCGCATAGAGCCGCTCTCGGGTGGGTTTGCTGGGCTGAAAGAAAATCGCCACGATCAAGTCCCAGGTCTTGCCCACCATCTCACCCTCGCGCGAGTCCTTCGAATTGAAGTCGTAAGCGTTCAAGTCCGTGAGTGTGTATTGGAGAGCGACTCCGCACGTTTGGGCCCATTGCAACGCCTTCTGGCGCGCTTGATCTGAGAAGTCGAGGCTGGTGACCTCGAACCCAAGTTGAGCCAAATAAACCCCATTTCTGCCTTCGCCGTCGGCCAAGCACAAGGCGCGTCGACCCGTGAAATGCCCCCAAGTGGAGCGCAAAACATCGAGCTCTTGGCGCAAAAAATCATTGGGCTCTTGGCCATAGGCCCATGGGACTGAGGCATAGCGCTCATCCCAGAACTCGGCTTGGGAGCTTTTGAAGGGGGAGGCCCCCTTTTGCTGAGGACGGGTGTGGTGAGTCGGGTGTTCAGAAGGATTGGACATGGGGGTGTGGTGGTGGAGCGCTTGCACGCGATTGGAGTCGCCACAGTGAGGTGATCTCACGGTGACGCGCTTGGTAAAACGCATCGTGGGTGTCGGCGGATTTGGGGTGAGTGGCTGGGGCCTGCAAGCGTCCCACCACCTCGAGGCCTGCTGCTTCAATCCAGTGGGCGAGCTCGCCTGGGGCGCGAAGACCGAGTCGCTCGGCCAAGTCCGACATGATGAGCCAGCCTTCCCCATGCGCAGTCAAATGCGCAGACAAGCCATTGAGAAAGCCTTTGAGCATGGCACTCTCGGGATCAAACACTGCCCGCTCCAAGGGGCTTCTGGCTTTGCCCGGTAGCCACGGTGGATTGCACACAATCAAGGCGCTCGTCTCATCGGCAAAGAGAGAGGTGTGCAGCAGTTGCACGCGATCGGTGAGCCCCAAGCGTTGGAAATTATCGGCTGCGCAAAGCAAGGCTCGCTCTTGGGTATCGGTGGCAATGACCCGCTCGATACCCCGAGACAACAAGATGGCGCTGAGCACCCCAGTGCCCACGCCCACGTCTTGCGCGCTGGAGTGCGTTTGCAGCGCGCTTGGCAAGGGGGCCGTTTTCACCAGCTCGAGGTACTCGCCTCGCACGGGTGCAAAGACGCCATAGTGGGCGTGAATGCGAGGGGCCTCGCGTTCGGGTTCATGGGTGCCGAACTGGGGTGAGGGGTCTTTCATCAAGGCTCGAATCGGCAGCCCTTTTTTGCGCCACTCGTGCGCACCGATGTATCCCAAGAGCTCCTTCAAGGACAACAGCATGAGGGGGGTTTGTTCCAGGGGCAGCGCATCGGCGGGGGGCACTGCAGCGCTCGGCCCCCAAACTGCGCTCAAGGCGTCTTGGACCGCTGGCGCGCGATTCAACCCGATGGTGTAATCGACTCGCACGGGGATGAGCAGTTTGTTCAGGAGGTTCAACTGCTGAGAGCGGTGAAGGCGCTGCACTTGAAAGGCCTGAGCCGTGCTGGCGAGAGTGTCGCTGCCAGTGGGCTGGGCGGGTTTTTTCGAGGGCCGTGGTTCCAGTCGTTTTTGCAGTGCCACCAGCAATTGTTTGGCATTTTGAAAATCGCACAACCACACCATGGCGATGTTTTGGCGCGCCCACTGCAGCGCAGTGTTGGCATTGATCTCGCGCGGGATGAGCATCAAGGCCTGGGGGGGAGCGGCATTGCTCTCGGTTTTCCATTGCCAGCATGCTGGCAAGGCGTCAAGCCGCTTGAAGCCCTCGTCGGGCAAGGCCAGCGTCGGGCGCTCAGCCCCAGGGGTGAGGGTGTTCAACTTTTTGCCGCGGTGGGTTGGGTGTGGGGCGCCGAAATGATGCCTTGATCCAAGAGCCCTTGGATTTGGCTGGCGGTGAGACCGAGCCCCTCGAGGGTCTTCATGGTGTGCTCACCCAATTGTGGCGCCAATTGGGTGTGCACGCCCGGTGTGCGGCTGAGCTTGGGGACGATGCCCGGCACTTCAAAGCTCGTGCCATCGGGCAAGGTGAGGTTTTGCAGCATGCCGCGTGCGCGGTAGTGGGGGTCTTTGGCAATGTCGGCCACGGTGTAAATTCGCCCCGCTGGCACTTGTGCTCGCTCAAGGGTTTCCAGCACATCGGCCACGGTGCGGGTTTGACTCCACTCTTGGATGGCCGCATCAATTTCTGCCACCCGTTTGACGCGTCCCGTGTTGCTCGCCAATGCCGGGTCTTGACCCAGATCGTCGCGCCCGATGGCACTCATGAGGCGTTTATAGATCGAGTCCCCGTTGCCTGCAATCAAGGCATAGCGGTCCTCAAGACAGCGGTAGGCGTTGGTTGGGGCAATGCCAGGCAGCGCCGAGCCCGCCGCTTCACGCACGAGTGCCTTGGCGCTGTATTCGGGCAGTAAGCTCTCCATGCAATTGAAGACCGCTTCGTACAAAGCCACATCGATGACTTGGCCCAAACCAGAGCGCTCGCGCTCGTGCAGTGCAATCAGCACACCGATCACCCCGTGCAAAGCCGCCAAGGTGTCGCCAATGGAGACGCCCACCCGCACGGGCACACGACCGGGCTCGGCGGTCAAATGACGCAGCCCTCCCATGGCTTCGGCAATGACTCCAAACCCGGGTTTGTCTTTGTAGGGACCGGTTTGTCCGTAGCCACTGATGCGCAGCACAATCAAGCGCGGGTTGATCTGCTGCAACACATCGGGGCCGAGTCCCCATTCTTCGAGCGTGCCAGGTCGAAAATTCTCGATCAAGATGTCCGTGTCGATGATCAACTGTTTGACGATCAGTTGCCCTTTGGGGTGGCGCAAATCCATGCTCAGGGACTTTTTGTTGCGCGACTGCACCTGCCACCAAAGCGAGGTGCCCTCGTGCAAGATGCGCCATTGGCGCAAGGGGTCGCCGGTGTGCAGGGATTCAATTTTTAAAACCTGCGCCCCAAAATCGGCCAGTGTTTTGGCAGCAAAGGGGCCGGCAATCAATTGGCCGAGCTCGAGCACTTTGAGCTCGCCCAAGGGGCCAGCAGTGCCTGCTGGCGAGGTTGGTGGGTGAGGGGTGTCAGCAGTAGGGGCGGTGGTCATGGGAAGAATCTAAAAAAAATGGACTGGTTCAAGAGCGTCAAACATTGAACAATCGGTCGCGCGCCGATCAGCCCAACGATGCTAACAGAGCGCATTGGATTTTGGGAACAAGGTTTTTCCCAATTCTTTGTCGTGGGTGCTTTTGACGGGGCCCTTCACACTTGCGAGATAATGACCGCACTTTGGCAGATCAGCTCAGCAGCTTTCATGGCCCTCTTATTTTTGATCGTTTATTTCTCCATTCTCGCGCTGGCCATTCGCTATAAAACGCGCGAGGTCAACGGGCGGTGGTGGTTCTTTTTAAGGGCGTTCTTTCCGAACTGGAAGTTCTTCCATGCCGTGGGCTATGCGCCGCGCCTGTATGTGAGAGCGATGGCGGCAGACCGCACCTGGAGTCCTTGGCAGTTGATGTACCCCAGGCAGACCCGGCGCTGGCACCACCTCTTTCACAACCCGAACGTCAACCTGGACCTCGCTTCACAAAACTTGGTGGAGCACTTGGTCGCCGATCTCAATGCCTTGGCCGATGGTCAAGATGCCAGGCCTTTGGTGATTTACCAAATGGTGGAGAACCGAGTGCGAGTGGAAATGGATCGGCACAGTCACCCTCCCCACACCCATGCCCACCCCGATCCGAATGGCCCAGAGGTTGAGGCCTTCGAGTTTGAACTGAGGATGGAGTTGCCAGGATTGGCCTTTGGGGATTCACCCCGAGACACCCAAGTGATGCTGGCCTCAGGCCCGTTGCCCAGATGATGGTGAGCTTGAGCCTGGAGAGCGCCATGCGAGGCGTGCAGCTGCTCTTGGGCTGGAGCGTGCTCATTCAAAGCGTGGAGTACCTGCGAATGCAATCGGCCCTTCAGGCTTTTGGCGAACAAGGGGTGTGGCGCTGGTCACTGCAGGAGCGGGAGATGCCAACGCGTGCGCCCTGGTTTTTGTCAACTGTGGGTTGGCTTTTTGCGCCTGTTCAGCTCAAGGCCTTGTTTTTGCTGCGGGCTTTGGGTGCCCTGTGCTTGATGGTGGGGGGCGCGGGAGTGGTGCTGATGGGCTTTTTGTTTGTCAGCACCGTGCTGCTGCTGTTTCGCTTCCGAGGGGCTTTCAATGGCGGGAGTGACTTCATGACCTTGGTGGTGGTGAGCGGACTATTTTTATCCGACGCCTTCGCGCCATGGGTGGGGAGCGAGAGCGCACACCATGCGGCCTTGTGGTACATCGCGCTGCATGCGTTGTCGTCTTATTTCGTCTCTGGTTGGGTCAAACTCAAACGTGCCGAGTGGCGCAGTGGCGAAGCCTTGGTGATTTTTCTCGACGCAGGTATTTACGGACCCTTGGGGCGCAGCAGCATTTTTCGCCACCCTCGCGTGGCCAGGCTGTGCAGTTGGAGCTTTATCCTGTGGGAGGCCTTGTCGCCTGCACTCTTGATCGGACCGGTGGCTGCCCTCTTTTTTTGCGGGGTGGCCACGGTGTTTCATTTCTTGGTGTTTTGGTATTTCGGCTTGAACCGTTTTTTTTGGGCTTGGATGGTGACTTTTCCCGCCTTGGTGTATTGTTCAGGATGGGCCGCGAGTTTTTAGTGATCGATCCGGCGCGGCGGTGAAGTCTCACTTGAGCGCCAACAACCAGGAGAATTGTTTTGAAACCACACAGTCCCGAATGGTTCAACGCCATGTACAACAACCGTGATTTGGTGCCCAAGTCCGTGGAGCATTTGCAGGGATGGCAAGAGTCCTCGCGCCGTGTTTTGGCCGATCGTGCCCACCCCCGCATCGAGTTGGCCTACGGCCACGCTGAGCACGAAAATTTGGATATTTTTACCCCAGCCGTCAAAGCCGCTCGTGGCCACAGCAAATCGCGCTCGGTCACGAGAAAGCGCCCCGTGTTGGTCTTCATCCATGGTGGCTATTGGCGCAGTTTGAGCAAAGAGGACCAATCATTTTTGGTGCCGTTTTGGTCCGCTTTGGGGGTGGTGAGTGTGGTGCCCAACTACGCCTTGTGTCCGAGTGTGAGCATCAAGCACATTGCTGTGCAAATGGTCAATGCACTGGCTTGGGTCTACCGGCACATCGATCAATTTGGGGGCGACCCTGACAACATCCATGTGGTGGGACACTCGGCGGGTGGCCATTTGGCAGCGCTTTTATTGACCACACGTTGGGCTGAAGTGGGCGCACACTTAGGAGTTCATTTGCCCGAGCAATTGATTCAAAGCGCCATGTCCATTTCAGGCTTGCACGAGCTCGAGTCGATTCGGTTGACCCCATTTTTGAACGAAACCCTGCAATTGAATGCCGCCGATGCCTTGGCGCTCAGCCCGGCCATGCTGCCCGCTCCCCAGGGCAGTCGGCTGGTGAGTGTGGTGGGCAGTTTGGAGAGCGAGGAGTTCAAACGCCAATGCCAGTTGATCCAGTCGAGTTGGGGCAAGGCGGTGGTGCCCGTTTGTGAGCAGCTCCAGGGCCTGCACCACTTCTCCATCTTGGAGAGTTTTTCAGATCCCCGTTCGCGGTTGATGGAGCTGCTCAAAGAGTCCATGCGGCTGTGAAGCGCGCGTTCACGCCCACGCGAGGGACTAAGCCTGAGAGATGGCTTCGAGCGCCCAGAGATACGTTTTTTTGTCCACGCCAGCGGCATATCCCGTGAGGCTACCGTTGGAGCCCCCAACGCGGTGACAAGGCACCACCAACGCCCATGGGTTTTTGCCGATCGCCGAACCCACGGCGCGAGCGGCCAAGGGGCGGCCGAGTTGACGCGCCAACTCACCGTAGCTCACCTTTTGTCCCCAAGGGATGTCCAAGAGTGCGCGCCAGACCTGCTGTTCAAAAACCGTCCCCCACGCACTCCAATCGAGCGGCAGGGGCGTGGCCGGTGGGCGCTTGGCAAAGTAGCCGTCCACCCAGGACTGCCCCCGGTCATGGAGCGAGCGTTCGGGGTGATGGGGCCCAGCCGGAGTCCAAAGCCGCGCGTTCAAGGGGAAATGGGCTTGGTCCTTGAACCACAAGCCGCACACCCCCAGGGGCGTGCAAGCGAGCAGCATGTCGCCCAGTGGCGAGGAGACACGAGAGATGCTGGGTGTCAAGGTCAAATAACGCTTCATGGCGAACCACTTTCTAGGGCTAAACACATCGGTTGGCAGTGTATTGGATTTTGCATCAAAGCGTGCTCACCGTCTCGAACTCGCTCTACAATCAGGGCATGAAATTCAACCCCCATGTCTTCAAGGCTTACGATATTCGTGGTGTCGTTCCCACTCAAATTGATGAAAAGTTCGCTTTTCACTTGGGGCTGGCCTTTGGTACGTTGGTCAAATCTTTGGGCGAAGAGAAGGTTTGTGTGGGGCGGGATGGGCGCTTGAGTGGACCGTCCTTGCTCTCGGCCTTGTCCAGCGGCTTGGTGCAAGCGGGCTTGGAGGTGATCAACATCGGCCAGTGCACCACCCCCATGCTTTATTTTGCTGCGCACACTTTGAGCCAGAGTGGTATTCAAATCACGGGCAGCCACAATCCCAAAGACTACAACGGCTTTAAGATGGTGGCCAAGGGTCGTGCGCTCTACGGCGAGGATATCCAAAAGCTTCAAGAAACCATGCAGTTGAGCCGCATGGCCGAACTGGGCACCGACAGTGCCCCCACGGGCCACGGTTTTGAGCATCAGGTGAATGTGCTGCCCAGTTACCGCAAACGCATCTTGGGCGACATCCATTTGAGCCGCCCCATGAAAATTGTGGTGGACTCGGGCAATGGGGTCGCTGGCGCAACGGCACCGGCTATTTTTCGCTCCCTGGGCGCGGAGGTGATTGAACTCTTTAGCGAAGTCGATGGGAATTTTCCCAACCACCACCCCGACCCGAGTAAGCCCGAGAATCTCAAAGACTTGATCGCGGCCATTGAGCTGCATGGCGCTGAGTTGGGCTTTGCCTTTGATGGCGATGGTGACCGACTGGGGGTGGTGACCCGCGAGGGACACAACATTTACCCCGATCGCCAAATGCAGCTGTTTGCCCAAGACGTGCTCGAGCGCGTGCCCGG
>CAISQQ010000022.1 GCA_903887655.1 uncultured Burkholderiales bacterium | reverse complement strand
CTTCATCATGCGGACTTTCTTGTTTCTTCGGCGACCCTTAGGCGACCCTTAGGCGACCAATCATCAGACTCGAGCGTCACAGATTCGCAATAACCCTGTAACTCGACCGTCAAAAAAAGTCTAAAGTCAGGATTCAACCAGAACATTCAAAAGGGAGCAACGATGACAATGAAGACGAATATGTTCAAGCTCGCTGGGATACTGATCACAGCGGCCCTCCTCAACGCCTGTGGGAGCTCCAGTGGCGAGTTGTCGGCTGACATGGCCTGCACCAACCTCAACGGTTTGAGCATCCCCAAGGAACAAATTGGCTTACCCACGCTTGGGGCAACGGTCACCTCCGCGACCCTGGTGCCAGCCGCTGGCGCACTGACGGAGTACTGTCAAGTGTTGGGCACCATAGCACCCGTTGATGCCACCAAAGGCGACCCGATCAGCTTTCGCGTCAATTTGCCCTCCACTTGGAACACCAAAGCCATGCAGTTTGGCGGCAGTGGCTACAACGGCTCGGTGGTTGCCGCCACCGGCTTGGCGCCCTCAGCCCCCCCTGACGCCACCCCACCCTTGGCGCTGGGTTATGTGACGTTTGGCAGCGATTCAGGCCACACCTCAGCGGCCGGAACCACATTTGGATCCCGAGATGAGTCCTTGGTCAATTTTGGCTACGCGCAACTGAAAAAAACCAGAGACGTGGCGGTATCGATCATTGGCAAACGCTACTCTGCAAGTCTCACCAAAACCTACTGGGTGGGATCTTCTCAAGGCGGGCGTGAGGGCTTGACGGTGGCGCAGCGCTTCCCCAAAGACTACGATGGCATCGTGGTGAGGGTGCCGGTGTTGAGCTTCACCGGGCTACAAATCCAAGGCTGGCGGTTCGGACAGGCCTTGGCCAAACCGGGTGGCTGGAAATATGCGGCCAATTACACACCCGATGCCGACATGAAGCTCAAAACCTTGCAAGATGCAGCGCTCGCGGCCTGTGATGCACAAGATGGTTTGATCGATGGGGTGATTGCCAACTTCAGAGGCTGTCAGTTCAAGACCGCCAATTTACCCCGGTGTGTGACGGGTACGGATCTGGACACGTGTTTCACGGACGCCGAACTCAACGCCATCGACACGCTCCACACCCCATTGCTGTTTGGCTACTCCCTTGCCAACAACACCACCCTCTACCCGGGCTGGAGCTGGGGCTCTGAAAACAACCCATCGGGCAACTGGCAGTCCTGGGTCAACGGTTCGAACGCTTCAGGCGGCAATATCGTCACCTTTGGCAATCAATTTGTTCAAAACTTCATTGCCCAGTCCCCCACCTATGATGTGAGCAAATTTGACCCCACCAGCACGGCGTGGAAGTCGCGGATTCAATACGTCTCTGGGATTGTGGACTCCACCAACCCTGATTTGTCGGCGTTTTACGCCCGCGGAGGCAAGCTCATCATTCAGGAGCAAACCGGTGACTATGCCAGAAGCCCCTTTGCCACCTTCAATTACTACGATTCCGTGGTGGCCACTTTAGGGCAAAGCACGGCGGACAACTTCATTCGAATCTATTCCACGCCAGGCACCAACCACTCGGGCGTGGGCGCCAACCCCAGCGCCGATGGCAGCAAAGCCGGCTGGCGAGCCACCAGCATCGATTGGGTCTCGGTGCTGGAGAATTGGGTTGAAAAAGGACAAACGCCCGCTGACACCCTCACGCAAGTGTTCAAAGGCACAGCAGCGCCCTACGCCGTGCAAGAGTCTCGCCCACTTTGCAAATACCCCAATTGGCCGAAATACAATGGCGCACCGGCCGACCCCAAGGTGGCCAGCAGTTACACCTGCGTCGCGCCCACCTAAAGGCATCTGAGGACACCCCTCATCAAAACCACCGCTTCAAAACCGGTGGTTTTTTTGTGGGCGTGGATGAAAGCGCGAGCCCCTGAGGGCTCGTGCTCGTGCTCGTGCTCGTGCTCGTGCTTGTGCTTGTGCTTGTCCTTGATGCAGCCCAGACTTGAGCGCTCGTGTCTGGGCGTGGTGTGGATTGAAGCCTTGCTTTGCTCAAACTCAAGGCTCGCGTAAAACACCGTCAAAGTAAGCCGCCAATTCGTCCCAAGCATCGAGCGGTAAAACGTGAGCCACGTACTGATCCGGGCGCACCACCACCATGCAGCCCCGATGGCGGTCAATGCCACGCATCTCAAAGATGTCACCCGCACCTTTGTGGTCAACGCAGAAGACTTTTTCATGGTCTTGCAGTCCCAGTTTGCCCGTCATGGGCTTGAGAAGTGAGGGCATGTGCTCATAAGCCAATTGATCAAAGGTTTGTTGAAATACAGCCCTGAAGTCAATCACCGCATCGATGTCATCCCCGGCCAATCGGTACTTGACAAGCGGTGAGCTCGGGTTCGTCTCCAACCAATCGGCCAGTCGATGAATGGCGGACCCCGCTTGGGAGGTGTCGGACTTGGCGGCAAAGGCATAAATGCGCCAGCGTGCGTCTGCCTGGGCCACATGCCCGAGTTGCATGGGCTTGGCGTCAGACACGCGCACCACGGGGGCAGAATGAAATCTGCGGCCAATCTCCTCTCCACTTGCCAAGGCTTGGTGCACACCCGCAGCGAACAAATAAGAGGTGTCGTATTTCACCGCTGTACCGCCAGTGAACTCCAAATTGTCTTTGAACTGGCGAATGATGCGGGGCTCTTGAGTGCCGTCACGCTCCGCTTGGGTGGTGGGGGCGGACATCACGCGGGACCATTGGTGATCGGTCTCCACGAGTCGCTTGGCCTCGGTCAAGCGCTCTTGGGTGTAGCTGCGCAGGAGCGTGGGGTGTGAGCGCCCTTTGAGCACATTCACGAGTTTCCAGCCCAAATTGAAGGTGTCTTGCATGGAGACATTCATCCCCTGCCCGGCTTTGGGTGAATGGGTGTGGCAGGCGTCCCCGGCGATGAACACCCGCGGGTCTCGATCCACGCCGTCGGGTACGTCATCGAAGCGGTCGGTGATGCTGTGGCCAATGTCATAAATGGACCACCAAACGACCTCTTTGACATCGATGGTGTAGGGCCTCAAGATGCGATTGGCCGCGGCAATCATGTCGTGCTGCGTGAGCTTTTTCTGCGCGGCTTTTTCATCGGGTCTGAGTTTATCGAGCTCCACATAGAGGCGAAAGATATAGCCCCCTTCACGCGGCAGGATCAATATATTGCCCTCGTTGGCCGAGGACACCAGGCACTTTTGCCGCACATCAGGAAAATCGGTGTTGGCCAAGATGTCCATGACACCCCAGGCCTGGTGGGCCGCGTCGCCATGCAACTCGCGGCCTATGGCTTTGCGCACCGCCGAGTGCGCCCCGTCGCACCCCACCACGTAATTGGCACGAATTGTTCGGGTCGCCCACCAGTGCACACCGGTTGAGTCCTTGAGGGTCACGGTGACGGGGTGATCGTCGGTGTCGGGGTCGATGCTCAAACCCACGACCTCCCAACCGTAATCGGGCTCGAGCCGAGAGGGTGCGTTTTTCATGACCTCGAGAAAAAGTTCATGCAACCGAGCTTGGTTGATGAGGATGTGGGGCATCTCGGAGCTGTCGTCGGCGACGTCTTGCACTCGTCCCACACGGCGGATGTGATCTGGGTTTTGAGGGTCTGGCATCCAAAACGCCGTTTGATTGACCCAGTAAGTCTCGCGCTTGACCTTGTCGGCAAAGCCAAAGGCTTGGAACATTTCCATGGTGCGGGTGTTGATCCCGTCGGCTTTGCCCTTGATGATGTTGGCGGGCATGCGCTCGATGATCATCGTCTCGATCTCTGGAAACTGGGCCAACTGCGCGGCCAGGCACAGGCCAGCGGGGCCAGTGCCTGAAATCAGCACATCGACTTGTTCAGGCAATGGATCGTTGGTACCGCGGTTGCGCCGGTTGGGCGCGGCCTCGTGGAGATCAGGATTGCCACCACGAAAGCCATTTTTATAGAACTGCATCTCTTGTCTCCATGGGTCTGTGAATCATCTAAGTTGGACACAAGGTCCAAATTCCAGACCGAATGATAACTGTACT
>CAISQQ010000021.1 GCA_903887655.1 uncultured Burkholderiales bacterium | reverse complement strand
GGACAAGTGAGCATCGTGGGCGTGGGCACAGCCGGCTGCGGCGAAGCGCCCGGTCAAAGTGAGTTGGAACTCCTGGCTCAGGCGACTTACATCGCCTTAAAGGACGCTGGCCTCACGCTCCAAGACATCGACGGCTTGGCCACGGCCAATCTCAACGCGGCCATGTGGCCACTCAATGTGGTGGAGTACCTTGGCATCAGACCGAGCTTTGTCGAAGGCACCAATATTGGTGGCGCGGCCTTCATCGCGCATCAAAAACCCGCCATGCTCTCGCTCTTGACGGGCCAGTGCAATGCTGTCTTGGTGTGCTACGGCAGCAATCAAAGAACCAGTCCATTTGGACGGCGTGAGCGCGGCCAAGCGCGCAATTTATTGGACCCCAATATTTTTGACGAACCGTATCACCCCTTTGATCCACCCTCGTCCTATGCCATGATGGCGGCCAGACACATGCACCAATATGGCACCACACGCAGGCATTTGGCCGAGGTGGCTGTTGCTGCGCGGAAATGGGCCCAACTCAACCCGGAAGCCTTTCAACGCGGCCCCTTGGACATCGAGACCGTGCTCAAGGCGCGCATGATCAGTGACCCATTCACCCAGTACGATTGCTGTCAAGTCACCGATGGCGGCGCGGCCTACATCATGACCCGCAGCGACCGCGCCCGCGACTTGAAGAAAAAACCGATTCATATCTTGTCCAACGAAACCGCCGTTTGGCACAAAAGTGTCGCCAACATGCGCGACCTGACCGTGACACCCTCCCAGGAGTCAGGCCCCAAGGCCTTGGCAAGCGCTGGGGTGGCGATCAAGGACATCGATGTCGTGCAAATTTACGATGCGTTTTCCATCAACACCATTTTGGCCTTGGAAGACTTGGGCTTTTGCCCCAAAGGCGAAGGTGGGCGTTTTGTCGAAGACGGCGCCATCGCACCGGGTGGTCAACTGCCTGTCAACACCAACGGCGGCGGACTCTCCTGCGTGCACCCCAATATGTATGGCGCTTTCGCCACCATCGAAGCGGTGCGACAGTTGAGAGGCGAAGCGGGCGATCGACAAGTCAAGGGCGCCGAAACGGCCCTGATCAACGGCAACGGCGGCTCGAGTGCGTCGAGCCAGTCCACATCGGTCCTTGGCACCGAGAGCACCGTCTGATCAAGAGCGCGCTTTACTCGGTTTTAAAGCCGGTCAATTTGATGACTTTGGCCCAACGGGTGACGTCGCTTTCAACAAAGCTCGCGGTCTCTTGGGGTGAGCTCCAAGAGGGCTCTTGACCCTGAACACCAATCACCTCCAAGAGCTCGGGGTCGGAGAGCGCTTTCTTACTCTCTTGGCTCAAGCGTTGCACGATAGGGGCTGGGGTACCCGCTGGAGCGAACAGCCCAAACCAAGCACCGAACTCAAAGCCGGGTAAACCGACCTCGGGCGCAGCCGGAACCTGGGGCAAGGCGGGTATTCTCTCTTTGCCAGCCACCACCAAGGCTCTCAATTTGCCCGACTGGTAGTTTTGCAACTGAAAGGACGAGAGCACCTCAAAGCCCACTTGGATTTGTCCGCCCAAGATGGCCAACAACTCTTGACCCGCACCTTGGTAGGGGACGTGCAGCATGTCCGTGCCGGTGCTGGACTTGAACACTTCGGCGGTGAAGTTTTGAATCGAGCCGCTGCCCAAAGAGCCATAGTTCAATTGTCCGGGGTGGCTCTTGAGGTAGTCGATGAACTCTTTGTAGTTCTTGACGGGGACACTTTGCGAGACGGTGAGCAAGCTCGGCGCTTTGCTCAAGAGCGTGATGGCCTCGAACGATTTCACCGGGTCATAGGGCAACTTAGGGAACATATTGACGGCCATGGACATGGAGGTGACCGTTCCAACGACCAAGGTGTAGCCGTCTGCTGGCGCTTTGGCTGCGATCTCCACACCCAACCGAGCCCCTGCTCCTCCCTTGTTGTCAATCACCACGGGTTGGCCCAACAAGTCGGTGAGTTTTTTGGCAAAGTTTCGCCCCACCAGATCCACCGAGCCCCCGGGCGGGTAGGGAATGATGAGTCGAATGGGTTTGAGCGGATAGTTTTGAGCCCATGCGGGAGCGGCCATGACTGCCGACAAAAGCAAAGCCGAGAGCGTTAGAAAAGCCCTTGGGCGTAAAAATTTCACAGTTGTTTTCAAATGAATGTCCTTGTTGTCTGGGATGAGTTCCCCAATTTCTTTGTCCACCTTGTGCACCGAGCAAAGCGTGCTCAAGCCAATTTCTCCCAAATCAAGGTTCTGCCTTGGGTCTTGCCTTTGAATTGTCGCACCGGTGGGATCAGTGTCATTTTGTTGCCATCAAAGTGAACCTGTCGCACTTGATCGGTGCCCAAGCGCTCTGGGTCGGAGGCGATGTCCACACGGGTGGTCAAGACCTGGCCATCGAACACAAAATGTCCCCCATAAGACGAGTATTCCCGAGGCGAATCGTCTTCGCTCAAGTGCTCTGAATTGTTACAAAGTGCACAGATCATGCGATTATTGGGGGTAAAGCACAACACCCCAAAGGGCTCTGCACCAAAGGGACGAGGCCCTGGGCCACCACTGCCGTCATGCCCGATGGTTTCCACCAAGCGCCATGTGCCATACAAGTCCATTGTCACCCTCTCCTTGAAAAACATTCGCAACAGGTTCGCTTTCGCCGATCCTCGACTCTCGCCAGTTTAGAAGGATTTGAGCCATTCTTGTCAATCGCTGTCCAAGGGTAATCACCACCCCCTGTGATGCTAGGATTCGGCACCAAGGTTTTTCTTGGTTCCAGGCGACTTCACCTTTTCAGCAGGGTGAGCCCATGGAGCCGCCGACCGCCACCCTCATTGCATTGACATGAACCTCACTGAACCGAACCCACTGCACCCCTTTGTGGGTCTGGATGCAGCCCACTGGCTCGATGAACGCGCCAAGCAGCGTGGAGAGCATCCCCTATTGATTTGGGCGCCCTTTGACGCACCCAGTGAGACATGGAGTTATGCGCGTTTTGCCAACGAAGTGGCCTGCATCGCTGGTGGCTTGGCGCGTCTTGGGGTGAAACTCGGTGACCGCGTCTTGGTGCATTTGGAGAACTGCCCCGAAACCGTTCTCATTCGATTTGCTTGCGCGAGATTGGGCGCACTGTGTGTGGCCACCAACGCAATGGCGGCGGGTCCCGAGTTGGCGTGGTTTGCTCAATTGTCTGGGGCGCGTTTGGCGGTGACCCAACCCAAGTTTGCAATGCTGCTCGATGAATTCTGTCACGATCTGTCGTGGATCGCGGTGACTGAGACCGACGCTGGCGCAGAAAAGTCCAGCTTCGCCCTCCCGAGCCGCGCCATCCCATTTCAGTCTTTGTTCGACCTGCCTTTGGACAAACGCGAGCCCCTCCCCCTTCAGCCAGCCTCCATCATGTTCACCACAGGGACCACCTCACGCCCCAAGGGGGTGGTCTGGACCCATGCCAATATGCTGTGGGCGGGCAAACTCGGTGCCTTGCAGCAAGGCGTGCGAGCCGACGATATTGGTCACTTATTTTTACCGCTTTTTCATGTGGTGGGCCTGGCATGGACCTTTCTGCCCATTCTCTGGGCCGGTGCCACGGTCTTGCTGCAGCCGCGATTTTCAGCCAGCCGTTACTGGCCCTGTGCCACCGAGCACCAAGCCACCTTGGGCTCGCAAGTGCTCTTTACGTCGCGCTTACTGGCTCAACAAGCTGCACCGGCGCATCATTTCCGACAATGGACAGACGCTGTTTGTCGCACCGACTTTGAAGCCCATTTCAAACTGCGCATCCTGGGTGGCTGGGGCATGACCGAGATGGTGTCGCAACCCATCATCACCGATCCCACACTGCCAACCCCCAACCTGACCATGGGCAGACCCTCCACGGGCTACGATTTGAAAGTCATCGATGACTCGGGGGTGGCGCTAGCAGGACCTGGCAAAGGACAATTGCTGGTGCGGGGGGTGC
>CAISQQ010000020.1 GCA_903887655.1 uncultured Burkholderiales bacterium | reverse complement strand
GGGTGACTTGCCGGAAAAACTCGGGCTCACCTATGAAGACCTCAAAGTCTCCAACCCTCGAATCGTGTGCACGCATTTGTCGGCTTACGGGCGTGAGGGCTCTCGAAAGAACTGGCCTGGGTACGATTACTTGATGCAAGCTGAAGCCGGCCACATGTCCCTCACGGGTGAGCCCGATGGACCGCCTGTGCGCTATGGACTCTCGATCGTTGACTTGATGACAGGCTTGGCAGCTGCTTTTGGTTTGCTCTCAGGCGTGATTGGCGCCAGAGAAACTGGCAAGGGTATGGACGTGGACACGTCTCTTTTTGATGTGGCTTTGCACAATCTCAATTACCCAGGGACCTGGTACCTGAACAAAGCCATCAAAACTGGACGCACGACGCGCTCGTCCCACCCCAGCCTCACCCCCAGCCAACTGTACCGAACCCAGGACGGCTGGATCTTTTTGATGTGCAACAAAGAAAAGTTTTGGGGCGTTTTGTCCGAGGCCTTGGACCACCCCGAGTGGGCCACCGATCCAAGGTTCCATGATTTCAAGGACAGACTTAAACACCGCGACACCGTCACGCAAATGCTTGACCATGAGTTGATGAAAAAAACGACTGCGCAGTGGATGGCGATTTTTGGTGGAACGGTGCCTGCTTCGCCTGTCAATGACATTGCTCAGGCACTCGATAGCGAGTTTATCCAAGAGCGTACCTCCTTGGGGGACTACCAATACCCCGACGGTCGAAGCGCCAAAATGATTCGCTCGCCCATTCGCCTGCAGGGTCAAGAACTTCCCTTGCACGCAGCCCCCAGCATGGGTGAAAACACAGAGGAGATCTTGCAAAACTCGGGCTTTAGCCCATCCCAGATCGAAAAACTCAAGTCATTGGGCGTGATTGCCTAGGCCGCGCATCAACGCCACCACTTCCCCCCATGAGCCATTGCTATTTATTCGTCCCCGGCCACCGCAGCGACCGTTTCGCCAAAGCACAGGCCAGTCAAGCCAACTTCATCATCATTGATTTAGAGGATGCGGTTGCACCTCAAGACAAAACGCTGGCGAGGAACAATGCCGTTGAATGGCTGGCCAACCCTGCGAGCGTGCGCCACCAAACCATCGTTCGCATCAATGGATGGGGGACTGAGTATTTTGCGCAAGACGTCCAAGCGCTGCGTGATGGGGACTGTGAATGTGGGGCCATCATGGTCCCCAAGGTTGAAAGCGTTCAAGTTCTCCAAGAAATAAGCAGTCAACTCCAAGGCCGTAGCATCCCCCTGATCCCCATTATCGAGTCGGCCTTGGGTCTGCTCCATGTTCAAAGCATCGCACAAGCTCACGGCGTGGAACGGCTCGCTTTTGGCTCCGTGGACTTTCAGCTTGACACGGGCATCCCCAGTGAAGGCCAGGCACTCCTTTTTGCGAGAAGCTCTATAGTCATCGCCTCTGCAGCAGCCCAATTGAAAGCGCCGATTGACGGCGTGACGGTTCAGCTCGACGATGCGAGCCAACTCCATCAAGACATCCAGTACGCCAAATCGCTGGGTTTTGGCGCCAAGCTTTGCATTCACCCCTCTCAAGTGAGTGCAACCCTTACAGGCTTTCAACCGACCCCACAAGAGGTCGATTGGGCCCGTGAGGTTTGCCAAGCATCCCAAGAAGCGATGGGCCATGCCGTTCGACTTCACGGTAAGTTGATCGATTTGCCAGTGGTGCTCAGGGCCAAAAGAATCTTGGCTGATTTGGCTTGATCGACACGTTTGATGCAAGCTTCTGCAATTTACTCACTGCTACTGACCTTGCTCATCCAAATGGCAAGTTCGGCC
>CAISQQ010000019.1 GCA_903887655.1 uncultured Burkholderiales bacterium | reverse complement strand
GCGAAAATCATTCACGTCGCCACCGTTGGGAATGAGGACATAGTTCGTGGTGGTGGGACTGAAGCGGACAGCGAATTCATTGGTGCTGGCCGAAGGCAGGCGTCCTTGCCCACCCTGAGCGAGCGCTCAAGCCCAAGAGATGGGCACAGCAAGCGGCAAAAAAGAGTCATTAAGTTGTCTTTTTAAGGGGTTTACGGTGTTACGGTGTGAAAATAAGACGTTCGCGTGCACCGCCAAGCCTCGCGGGGCTTGGTGAAACAGGCCCGCTGAGGGTTTTCAATTAAAATAGATTTCAATTCAGAATTAAAAAATCAAAGGATGTGCCATGAGAAAAACAATGAACACCAGCGTTCTGGGTCTTGCTCAATTGGCCTTGTCTGCTGGCCTGCTTGCTGGCTCCTGCCCATGGGCCTGGGCCGATCAAGAGCCTGAATCCAAAGTGACGGGCAATATGTCGATCATGAGCGACTACCGCTTTCGCGGGTTTACCCAAACCAATTACGGTCCCGCCTTGCAAGGGGGACTGGATTGGGAGCACCGCAATGGCCTCTATCTGGGCAACTGGAACTCCAATGTGGCCCAAGACTTGTACAACGGGGCGTCCTTGGAGACGGACTTCTATGGTGGCTTGAAGGGTGAGTGGGGCAGCCTCATGGGCACGGGCTACGACATCGGTGCCATTTACTACGGTTATCCCAAGAGTGGCTCCAATCCCGCACAAAACTCCCTGCTCACCAACAACACGGCCATCAACAACACCGAAGTGTATGTGGGCTTGAACAACGGTCCCTTGTCCTTGAAAGTGAACCTCGCCACGGCCGACTATTTCAAAATGGCATCCAGCGTGGGTTCTCGTTTGTCCACCAAGGGCACCACCTACGTTGACTTGGGGTATTCGCAACAATTCGTGGGCTTGGTTTTTGGCGCGCACGTGGGCTTGTTGTCGCTCAAAAAGTACAACCAGTTCTTGCAAGCCTCTGACGTCGGCTCTGCCCCACTCACGCCCACCGTTGCCGATTACAGATTGAGTATTGGCAAGGATTTTGGTGAGAATGCGGTGGTTTCAGCCAATTACTACAGCACCTCCAAACGCGGCTATTTTCAGACCGATGCCTATGGTGTGCGTTCTGCGGGTAAGCCCGGTTTGACATTGGGTTTTACCAAAGGTTTCTGACCCAGCGGCAGGCTTGACGCTTGCCGTGATCGGGCTCAACGAGCTTGAAGAGTTTAAATTTTTTACAAGGTGTTCATCCATGTCGATCAAGTCCATCACTTTGGGGGGCGGGTGCTTTTGGTGTCTGGAGGCGGTTTTTGATCGGCTTGAAGGCGTCGTCGATGTGGTGTCTGGCTACTCCAATGGCCATACCTTGAACCCCACGTATGAGGCGGTTTGTTCGGGACAGACCGGTCACGTGGAGGTTGTTCAATTGCGCTACGACAGCAGCATCATTGGGTTGGAAGAGATTTTGCAAGTCTTTTTTGTGATCCACGACCCCACCACCTTGAATCGCCAAGGCAATGACGAAGGAACCCAATACCGCAGTGGTATTTACTGGGAAGATCAATCCGATCTCGAGGTCATTGACAAGGTGCTCGCTGAGCTCAAAGAGCAGCACGCCTATGCTTCACCCCTCACCACCGAAGTGCTGGCGCTCAATAATTACAGTCGCGCCGAAGACTACCACCAGGACTATTTTCTCAACCACCCCAACCAGGGCTATTGTGCCTATGTGGTGGCGCCCAAAGTGGCCAAATTCACCCAGACCTTTGCCGCTCGGCTGAAAGTTTGAGCCGGGCCTGTCTTGGGCTAGGGCGCCAAGCGCTCGATTTGCCACTGGACACTCGCGCCCGACTCGCCCAGACGCTGGTAGCGAATCCGGTCGTGCAAGCGACTCGGGCGTCCTTGCCAAAACTCCCAACGCTCGGGCGTTAAGCGATAACCACCCCAATGCGCTGGGCGTGGGATGGTTTGCTGGTCATACAGTTGCTCGAGTCGGCTGACCTCGGACTGGAGTTGCTCGCGACTTTGGAGCACTTGGCTTTGAGCACTGGCCCAGGCGCCGATTTGTGAGCCTCTGGGGCGGGAGTGAAAATAGTCGTCACTCATGGCCGCGCTGGTTTTTTCTATCAAGCCCTCAATGCGCACGGTGCGTTCGAGCTCGACCCAATGAAACTGCAAGGCTGCCTGGGGGTTGCCGGCCAATTCCTGGCCTTTTCGGCTGAGGTAGTTGGTGTAAAAAATCAAGCCCTCGTTCTCCAAGCCTTTGAGTAGCACGATGCGCGTGCTCGGTCTCATGTGGCTGTCCACCGTCGCCAAGGTCATCGCCGTGGGCTCTGGGATCTGGGCCTTCAAGGCCTCTTCCAGCCAAAGCTTGAAAAATGCATGGGGTGTGTCTTTGAGATGGGCGTCGTCAAGCTCGGCGAGCTCGTAGCTTTTGCGCATGTCGGCTAAGGGGTTGGTGGTCAATGGGTCATCCTTGGGTTCAATCGAGCTGTGCCTTGGGCTGAGCGCCAGCTGGGAAGCTCTTGGTCTTGGTCTTGGTCTTGGTGGAAGCGGTCTCTTGATGTCTTCTCATCGGCCTCTTCACGTCAAGACGCCTGGGGGTGTAGAAACTCTTTTTGGATCAATTCAATTTTGTAGCCATCGGGGTCGGTGACAAATGCAATGAGGGTGTCGCCGCCCTTGACAGGGCCAGGTTCTCGAGTAATGGCGCCGCTAGAGGCTCGGATCTTGTCGCAAGTGGCCACAATGTCGGCCACGCCGATGGCAATGTGGCCATAGGCCGTCCCCAGCTCATAGTGCTCAACACCGTGGTTGTAGGTCAACTCCAATTCAGCTTGCTCGGGGTTGCTGCCATAGCCTAAAAACGCCAAGCTGTAGTTTTGCTCGGGGCGCTCGGTGGTTCTGAGCAAGGTCATGCCCATCACCTGGGTGTAGAAATCGATGGAGCGCTGTAAATGCCCAACGCGCAGCATGGTGTGTAAAAAAAGCATGGGAATGACCAAAAAATTCTATTCGTAAGCCTGAATTTTAGCGGTCTTTCACACCAGTCACGCCAGCAGCAAGCTCGGTGATTGCGCCCAAGTCTTGTTTTTGATCATGCGCCAGACCTTCAGTCCTGCGCAGCTCTTGATTACGGAGTGGGTTTGCGATTAGACTGGGTCCGAGAGGTTGGCGGTTCAAAAATTATTTCGAGGATGACCAGATGTCTGAAAGTGACTCACCCCTACAAGACCACATTGATGTGTTGCTGCTCACCGCGCTGCCCAATTTTGTGATGAATGGTTTGCAAGCGCTTTATGAGTTGCACGACCACCACCACATCACCGACCCGGCGGCTTTTACCCGTGTGCGTGCCATGGTCGGCGGCGATGAGACCACCATCGATGCCAAACTTCTCGCCACTTACCCCAATGTCGAGATCATCACCATCATGGGCACTCAACTCGACAAGATCGATGTGAAAGCCGCCCGCTCGCGTGGCATCTCGGTGACCTATACCCCGGAGCATTCGCCCCACGACGTGGCCGACTTGGCCTTTGGTTTGATGATCAATGCGTCGCGCAAGATCAGCCAAGCCGATCGTTTTGTGCGCAACCTCGACTGGGTGGAGGGGGAGTTCCCCTTGACCAAAACCTTCAGCGGTTTGCGCCTGGGCTTGGTGGGCATGGGCGACTTGGGGCGAGCGCTGGCGGCTCGAGCCTCAGGATTCCAATTGAAGGTGAGTTACCACGACACTGACAGTGACGCGACTTGTGATGTACCGTTTGTGAAATCCATCACGGACTTGGCCTCACAAGTGGACTTTTTGGTGCTGGGAAAAACAACGCCTGCCCCACAAGGTCCATTGATCAATCAAGCGGTGCTCGACGCGTTGGGCTCCAAGGGGTATTTGATCAATGTCGGGCATGCATCCTGGGTTGACCAAGCCGCCTTGATCAAGACGCTGCAGTCCAAAAGAATCGGTGGAGCTGCCCTGGATGTTTTTCCAGAGGCGCCCAGAGTGGCCCCGGAATTCAAAAGCCTTCACAACGTGCTGCTCACGCCCCACATTGCTTGCTCAACGCAAGAGTCACGTTTGGCCATGGGCGAATTGTTGTTGGGCAATTTGCACGCTCATTTTCAAGGCCGGCCCTTGTTGACCCCATGGCCCTGAAAACCCCCGCTCTCAAGACAGGCTGAGGGTGCAGACATCGGCATTCTTGCCGTGAGTCTGCAGCGGCTCGAGCCTTGAGCAAAGAGCGGCTTGAGGATGCGCCAAGGGGACTGTGCCCCAGTGAATCATCTGGGGAGTTGTTTATCGGCCAAAGCCCCCACGACCACCACCGCCACCACCGCTGCGTTTGCCCCCAAAACCACCACCGGCGGGCTTGGGACCACGGGGACGATTGCCACCGCCACCACGTCTCTCGCTCATGAGGTCGACGCTTGTGCGCGTCGGGTCGGGCGTGCTGGTTCCCTTGTTTTGGTTCTTGTGACCAAAGGCGTTGACCCCATTGTGCGTGCCCAAGTGGGCGTTTTCGCGGGGCTGGTAATCCTCGTCCATCATGTGCGCGCGCGGTGCATGGGGCACATGATGGGCATCATGGGCGCCTTCACGAGGCTGGGATGGGCCGGTTCCTGGGCGTGCAGGCCCACGTGGCTTGAAGCTACCCCGTTGCTCATTGCCCCTGGCAGGCCCGCCACGACCCGCTCCACTGGGTTTGTGGGCCGGGTGGGCGCCGTCACGAGCGCCGGGGTTGGATTGGCGAGCGTAGGGACTTGAGGGTTGATTGGGATCAAAGACCCGTTCGCGGTTGACGTCCCCATTGGGCCGAGAGGGGCGGGTGCTCCTGGAGGGGCCATTGTTTTGAGAAGGTCGGGCTTTGTTGGGACTGGCCAGTTTTTTGTCTTTGATGCGCTCCATCATCTCAAAGCGCGCCGCCTTGGCCGCCGCGGCCATCACGTCTCTCGAGGGTGCTCGGCCAATGCCGCCCCAAATGGTTTGACGCCCCATGGCGATGGGCTCGGCTTTTTCGTCCGGTTCTGGTCCAAAGCCTTCGACCACTTGAACTTCGATGGTTTGGTGGGTGAAGTGCTCAATGTCGCGCATAAAGCCTTCTTCATCCAAAGAGACCAAGCTCACGGCTTGTCCATCGGAGCCAGCGCGCCCGGTGCGCCCAATGCGGTGCACATAATCTTCAGAAACGTTGGGAATTTCATAGTTCACCACGTGCGGCAACTCATCGATGTCAATGCCGCGAGCGGCGATGTCGGTCGCGACCAAAGCGCGAACTTCACCGCTCTTGAAGCCTTCGAGCGCTTGGGTGCGGGCTGACTGGCTTTTGTTGCCGTGCAGTGGCATGGCACTGATGCCTTGTTTGTTCAAGTACTCGGCCACCGAATTGGCGCCAAATTTGGTGCGGGTGAACACCAAGACTTGACTCCAGTCATGGGTTTGAATGATGTGGGCGAGCAGTGCCTTTTTCTTGCCGCGACCCACCGGGTGCGCGAGTTGTTTGATGCGCTGCACCGTCGTGTTGGGGGGGGTGACTTGGATGCTTTGAGGATTTTTAAGGAGGTTTTGCGCCAAATCTTTGATGTCTTGGCTGAACGTGGCCGAAAACAAAAGACTTTGCTTTTCTGCAGGAATCAAGGCCAATATTTTTTTCACATCATGGATAAAGCCCATGTCTAGCATGCGATCGGCTTCGTCCAAAATGAGCATTTGAATCGTGCCCAAATCCACATAGCCTTGTTGCTGCAGGTCCAGGAGGCGCCCTGGCGTGGCCACCAAAATATCCACGCCCCGTTTGAGGCGATCGATTTGGGGTTTCATCCCCACACCACCAAAAATCACGCAAGAGCTCAGTTGCAAGTATTTGCCATAAGTTCGGACCGACTCTTCAACCTGAGCGGCCAGTTCCCGAGTGGGGGTGAGCACCAAGGCGCGAATGCCGTAGACTCCAAATTTATTGGGTGTGCTGCGCGACATGGTCAACTTGTGCAGCATGGGCAGGGTGAACGCTGCAGTTTTGCCCGTTCCGGTTTGGGCCCCTGCGAGCAAATCATGCCCCTCAAGGACAATGGGGATGGCTTGTTCTTGAACGGGGGTGGGGGTTTCATAGCCCTGTTCTTGGACAGCTTTTAAGATGGCAGGAGCCAAATGGAGTTCTTCAAATTTCATAGTGGAGCGCCTAGTCCGGCGCATGGATCGGTCATCATTGCCATTGATAGGGGCAACCAGTAAGAGACCGGGGAACAAAAAGTGGGCGCAAAAACCGAGTGGTGTCACCGGTGCAAAGCCCGAGCAGAAATGCTGATGTTTAGGCGACTGGTTGCCTAAACCGATGTCATTGTCTCATGATTTCGCCCCCAGTGTGCAAATTAACGCCCGAGATCACAAAAAAACCAACACTTGCCGCTCACTTTTGTTCTAAATTTAAGAGCCAGCGCCGCGAACGTGGGTGGGCAAAGGTGTTAGAGTACTCAGCTCGTTTGCATTGAATTAGGAAAGTTTCGCTCATGGCTCAATATGTCTTCACGATGAACCGCGTTGGGAAAATCGTCCCACCCAAGCGCCAAATTCTCAAGGATATATCCCTTAGTTTTTTTCCAGGCGCCAAAATCGGTGTGCTCGGCACCAATGGATCGGGCAAATCTACCCTGTTGAAAATCATGGCTGGGGTGGACAAAGAGATCGAGGGAGAAGCGACCCCCATGCCGGGTTTGAGAATTGGCTATCTGCCCCAAGAGCCCGAGTTGAACCCTGAAGAGACCGTGCGCCAAGCCGTTGAAGGCGCCATGGGCGAGGTGCTTGCCGCCAAGAATCGATTGGAGGAGATTTATGCCGCTTACGCCGAGCCCGATGCGGATTTTGACCAATTGGCGGCCGAACAAGGGGAGTTGGAGGCCATTATTTCGGCCGCTGGCACGGACAGTGAGCACCAGCTCGAAATTGCAGCCGATGCGCTCAGACTTCCCGCTTGGGATGCGGTCATAGGCGTGCTGTCGGGTGGTGAGAAACGCCGTGTGGCTTTGTGCCGTTTGTTGCTCAGCAAGCCCGATATGTTGCTGCTCGATGAGCCCACCAATCACTTGGATGCGGAGTCGGTCGATTGGCTCGAGCAGTTTTTGCAACGCTTCTCTGGCACTGTTGTGGCCATCACCCATGACCGCTATTTTCTGGACAACGCGGCCGAGTGGATTTTGGAGCTCGACCGCGGTCATGGCATTCCATGGAAGGGCAACTACAGCACCTGGCTGAGTCAAAAGCAAGATCGCTTGGAGAAAGAAAATAAAGGCGAAGAGGCCCGCGCCAAAGCCCTTAAAAAGGAGTTGGAGTGGATACGCCAAAACCCCAAAGGGCGTCAAGCCAAAAGCAAGGCGAGGATTGCGCGCTTTGAAGAGTTGTCAGACTTTGAGTACCAAAAAAGAAACGAGACCCAGGAGATTTTCATCCCCGTGGCCGAGCGCCTGGGCAACGAGGCCATTGAGTTTATCAATGTGAGCAAGTCTTTTGGTGACCGGGTGCTGATTGACAATTTGAGTTTCAAAGTCCCGCCTGGTGCCATCGTCGGCATCATTGGACCCAATGGTGCGGGTAAATCAACATTGTTTCGCATGATTGCAGGCCACCAACAGCCCGATCAAGGCGAGGTGAAGATTGGCAGCACAGTGAAGTTGGCTTTTGTCGAGCAAACCCGAGACGATTTGAGCAACGACAAAACGGTTTGGGAAGATGTCTCGGGTGGTTTGGACATTTTGACCGTGGGCAAGTTCGAGATGGCTTCAAGAGCCTATTGCGGGCGCTTTAACTTCAATGGCGGGGACCAGCAAAAACGTGTGGGCACCCTCTCGGGCGGTGAGCGCGGACGCTTGCATTTGGCCAAGACCTTGATTGCTGGCGCCAATATGTTGCTGCTCGATGAGCCGTCCAACGACTTGGATGTGGAGACCTTGCGCG
>CAISQQ010000018.1 GCA_903887655.1 uncultured Burkholderiales bacterium | reverse complement strand
GCAGGACCACACCGGCACCATCTTCAACGCCTCGGGCCTGGACATCGGCGGCCTCATGACCGAACTGCGCACCCATGGCGGCATGGGATACGCCAAGGAGTACCACGTGGAGCGCTACTTTCGCGAGATGATGGCCTGTCAACTCGCCCCAGTTTCGCGAGAAATGATTCTGAATTTCATCGCTGAGCGTGAACTTCACTTGCCCAAATCATATTGAGAGGGTTTCATGAACAGCCTGGAAAACAACACCATTGTGCTCGAACGCAAGGGCCCAAGCCTGTGGATTACCATCAACCGTGAAGACAAAAGGAATGCTCTCAACGCCGAAGTTTTGGACGGTATACGCCAAGCGGTGATTGGGGCTGCTCGCGATCCAGATATTCGCGTGCTCGTGCTCACCGGTCAGGGACACAAGGCCTTTTGCGCCGGTGCGGATCTCAAAGGCGGGGCGGCTGTCTTTGCCACCGAGCGTGACGACACGAGCACCGATTTTGGTCGCCTAGCGCGTGAATTTCGTCACATCGGAATTCCCTCCATCGCCCGCATCAACGGCGACTGCGTGGCCGGTGGTATGGCCTTGATGTCACTGTGCGATTTGGCCGTTGCCACTGAAGCCGCTCGATTCGGTTTGCCTGAGGCCAAAGTGGGGGTCTACCCCATGCAGGTGATGGTTTACTTGAGAAAATTACTGCTTCCCAGACAAGTCAATGAATTGGTCTTGACCGGTGAATTGATCAGCGCCCTCAAAGCGCAGACGATGGGTCTGGTCAATCGGGTCGTGGCTCAACAACAGTTGGATGGCGAAGTCGATCGCCTCATCGAGCAAATTTTAGCCCTCTCACCGGCAGCACTTAAGAAGGGCCAGGACGCGATCCATGCCATGGAGGGCATGTCCTTTGAGGAGGCCTTGGCGTTTGCCGAGTCGCAAATTGCATTGATGTCCACCTCCGGTCACGCTCAGGAAGGGATGGCTGCTTTCAACGAAAAGCGCCCCCCCCAATGGGCCCAGCGAGTCAAGCCATGAAGCGTCAAGTCGTCCATATTGCGGGGGCCTCGGGTGCTTGGGGTGACAGCCCCTTGGCCATTGGTCAATTGCTCCAAGAAGACGTCCACTACCTGATGATGGACTACTTGGCCGAGGTGACGATGTCACTGCTGGCCAAAGCAAAAATGAAAGACCCCCAGGCGGGTTATCCTGCCGATTTTGTGGGCTTTTTAAAACCCCATTTGAAGTCCATTGCCGACAAAGGGATCAAAGTGGTCTCCAACGCCGGTGGGGTCAACCCCTTGGCGTGTAAAGCTGCCTTGGAGCTCATCTGTCAAGAGTTGAACTTGGCATTGAGCATTGCGGTTGTTGTGGGCGACGACTTGACAGCTTTCACCCCAGCGCTCAAAGCACAGCGCATCCAAGACATGTTCTCTCAGAAGGATTTCCCCAACGACATCTTGAGCGCCAATGCTTATCTCGGTGCCATTCCGATTCAGTCGGCGTTATCAATGGGTGCGGACATCGTCATTACCGGGCGCTGTGCAGACAGCGCCTTGGCTTTGGGCATCTTGATGCACGAGTTCGACTGGGCTGTCGATGACCATGACCGTCTGGCAGCGGGGAGTTTGGTCGGGCATGTGCTGGAGTGCGGGCCGCAGGCCACGGGAGGGGTGTTCACCGATTGGGAGTTGGTGCCCGATTGGTACAACATCGGCTACCCCATCGCCAAGTGCTTTGCCGATGGCAGTTTTGACCTGTGTAAACCCCGCCACACCGGTGGTTTGATCTCCATAGGAACCGTCTCTGAGCAAATTTTGTATGAAATTGAAAACCCGCAGGCGTATTTGTTGCCTGACGTCACGGCTGATTTTTCCGAGGTCAAGTTGGAGCAACTCGAGCAAAATGTTGTGCATGTGAGTGGTGCCAAAGGTCAAGCGCCTACCGACAGCTACAAAGTGTCCGCGACCTATCAAGACGGCCACCGGGCCACGGCTCTGGTGTCCATCGCCGGTGTGCGAGCCGCTGACAAAGCCCGTCCACAGCTCAAGAACTTGTTGCCCGTGCAGGCATGATTTTTCAGCAGCAGGGCTTTGAAGCCTTCAGCCAAGTCCACGTTGAAGTCTTGGGTGCCGAGTCGTCATACCCCAATGACACATCAGCCCACCAAACCCGAGAGGTGGTGCTTCGCTTGGTGTTGGATCACCCCAACCCCAAAGCCTTGGCCTTGTTTGCGAGGGAAATGGGTTCGGTGGGTTTGAGCTTTGCACAAGGCACGACCGGTTTGATTGGGGGGCGTCCCAAAGTCACACCCGTGGTCAAGTTGTTTTCTTTTTTGTTGGATAAAAAGTCCATCCCCGAGGTCACCATCCAAGTGGGGTCCTCTGCGCCTGTGAGGGTCGAGCTGGCTAGGCCTGCGATTGAATGGTCGGCCAGTCCAGCATCGCTGTCGAGCACCACGGCGCAAGAAAGCGAGTCAATGGATGCTTTCATGGACCACGGTGAGGCTTTGCGGTGGGTGCCTTTGATTGAATTGGCCTATGCCAGGTCGGGTGACAAGGGCAACAAGTCCAATATTGCCATCATTGCGCGGGACCCGAAATGGATGGGGTTGTTGCGTTCGTATCTAACGCCCGCTCGCATGGCCCATCATTTCGAGGGTGTTGTGATCGGCCCTGTTGTGCGGTATGAGGCCCCTGGGCTGCACGCGTTCAACTTTGTCTTGGACCAAGCCTTGGGGGGAGGTGGGATGGCTTCGCCGAGGATTGATCCCCAAGGCAAGGCCTTTGGCCAAAGAGCTCTTGAGATGATGATTCCTGTTCCAGTCGGTTTAAATTTGAAAGGGTGACCATGCAATCGCTTTTACTGCGCAAAAAACTTGGGGTTTTGTTGGGATGTTTGATTTCATCCATGAGTGTGTTTTCTCAGTCGACCTATCCAGGACCCAAAGCCATCACGCTCATCTTGCCCTTTGCCGCGGGCAGTGGCACAGACATGTTGGCTCGAAATATCACCTCCAACATCTCTAAACAATTGCCGGGCGTGTCCTTTGTCATTGACAACAAGCCAGGGGCCAATGGTATCTTGGCCGCATCGCTGGCGGCCAAGGCCCCCGCGGATGGCTACACCTTGTTTTTTACCACCAACTCCACGCAATCGGTCAATCCCGTTCTCTATAAAAAGTTGCCCTACGATCCGGTCAAAGATTTTGCGCCCATCTCCTTGGTGGGCGAAACTGCACCAGCCTTGCTGGCGAGCGCGAACAATCCGGTCGACACGGTCAAGGGTGTTTTCGAGCAAGCCATCAAAGCCGAAGCGGGTTTGAATTTTGCGTCTGCCAACACCTCGAGTTTGGCCGCGACCGAGCTCTTTAAAATTCGCTCGCAAGCAAAAATCACCCTCGTGAATTACAAATCGGCACCCCAAGCCTTGACCGACCTCACGGGTGGAACGGTGGATTACTTCTTTGGCGACCTGGCCTCGGGGGGGGCGCTGGTCAGAGGCGGGAAGTTAAAGCCTCTGGCTGTGTTGAGTGAGAAAAGGTTGCCTGGTTTTGCGCAGGTGCCGACCATGGCCGAGGCGGGGTATCCAGGTTTTGAGATTCCCATTTGGATTGGAGTTTTTGCGCCCAAAGGCACACCCAGCGCCATCATTGAGTACTTGAACGCGGCCATTGGCAATGCCCAAAAACAAGCAGAAGTCATCAAATCCATGGCCGATGGCGCGGTCAGTGCCAGGATCACCAGCGTGCCGGAGTTCAACCAATACGTCGCCACCCAGGCGGCGAAATGGGTGCAGCTTGCCAAAGAGATCAACCTTCAACAAGAATAAGGCACACACCATGCACAACAAGTACGTGATTCGACCTGAGGACGTCACCCCCTACAGTCCGGCCAACCACAGCGGAACGAAGAATTACCGTTTGGTTGCCCCGGGTGTCAATGGGGCCCAGTTCATGGAAATCATCTATGGCGACATCGAGCGGCATGCGGGTGCTGTGGCCCATGCCCATCCTGGGATGGAGCAAGCAACCTATGTGATTGAAGGCGAGGCAACGGCCGAGGTCGATGGTGTTGTTTACGATGTCAAACAAGGCGATGTGTTGTTTTTTCCAGCAGAGGTTTTCCACGATTTAAAAGTGGTG
>CAISQQ010000017.1 GCA_903887655.1 uncultured Burkholderiales bacterium | reverse complement strand
TTGGAGCCCGAGCTCAAAGAGCGGGTGGAAGATGTGGTGCTCAATCGACGCGAAGATGCGACGCAGCGCCTGATTGACGTGGCAGAGTCGGTCAAAGGCCAAGTCAATGACACTGGCGTCTTGAACGCGTGGCGCGGCACACAGGACCATCCAAGGACGGTTCAAGAGCGCTTGACGCATGCCTTGGTCCACGGCTTGAACGAATTCATTGTGGAAGATACCCAAGAGGCCTATGAGGCCTATAAGGCCGCGGGCCAACGGGCCTTGAGCGTGATTGAGGGTCCCTTGATGGAGGGCATGGGCGTGGTGGGGGATTTGTTTGGTCAAGGCAAGATGTTTTTGCCCCAGGTGGTCAAGAGTGCGCGCGTCATGAAGCAAGCGGTGGCCCAGCTCATTCCCTACATTGAAGAAGAAAAACGCCTGCAAGAGGCCGCTGGCGAGGTCACGCGCAGCAAGGGGCGAATCATCATGGCCACCGTCAAAGGCGATGTGCACGACATTGGTAAAAACATCGTGACGGTGGTCTTGCAGTGCAACAACTTTGAGGTTTTTAACATGGGGGTGATGGTGCCTTGGCAAGATATCTTGGCCAAGGCCAAAGCCGAAGAGGCCGATGCGATCGGGTTGTCCGGCCTCATCACGCCCAGCCTGGAGGAGATGCAAACGGTGGCCAAAGAGATGCAACGTGACGCGTATTTCGTCTCACGCCAAACGCCGCTCTTGATTGGGGGGGCCACCACGTCGCGCGTGCACACGGCGGTCAAGATCGCACCGCACTACAATGCGCCTGTGGTTTATGTGCCCGATGCCTCGCGCAGTGTGGGCGTGCTCCAAGGGTTGCTTTCTGACGGGCGCGCGGCCTACATCCAAGCACTCGAAGAGGACTATGCCCAGGTGCGGCAGTTGCATGAGCAAAAAAAGCGGCCCGTCTTGCTCAGCTTGTCGCAGGCGCGCAGCCATGCCCTGGCTTTGGATTGGAGAAACTTTACCGCGCAAAAACCCAAGTTCATCGGCCAACGCGTGCTCAAAAACCAAAACCTGGCCGACTTGGTGCCCTATGTGGATTGGGGGCCATTCTTTCAGACCTGGGATTTGTCCGGCCCCTATCCCAGCATCTTGGACGACGAGGTGGTGGGTGAGGCGGCCCGCAAACTCTTGGCGGACGGTCAAGCCATGCTCAAGCGCTTGGTGGCTGCGCAGTGGCTCAGCGCGAATGCGGTGTTGGCCTTTTATCCGGCGAACTCGAGAGGCGATGACATTGTGGTGTGGCGCGATGAAGCGCGTGAGCAAGCCCTGTTCGTGTGGCATGGCGTGAGGCAGCAAACGGCCAAAGCCCCAGGGCGGCCCAACCGGTGCTTGTCCGATTTTGTGGCCCCGATCGGTGTGGCTGATTATGTGGGCTTGTTTGCACTCAGTACCGGCCAAGGCGTGCAGGCCAAAGAGGATGCCTTCATGCTCGAGCACGATGACTACAACGCCATCATGCTCAAAGCCTTGGCCGACCGACTGGCCGAGGCCTTTGCCGAGTATTTGCACGAGCGCGTGAGAAAAGACTGGTGGGGCTACGCTGCCGATGAAAACTTGAACTTGAGCGCTTTGCTCAAAGAACAGTACCAGGGCATCCGCCCCGCCCCGGGCTATCCCGCCTGTCCCGACCACGCCATCAAATCGGCTTTGTTTGAGGTCTTGCCCTTGTCGGACATCGGCATGACCCTCACCTCCAGTCTGGCCATGGACCCGGCTTCGAGCATCTGCGGCTTCTACCTCGCTCACCCAGAGGCGAGGTACTTCAATGTCGGCGCCTTGGGGCAAGACCAGATCGAGGATTTGGCCGCACGCCAAGGCGTGAGCCGCGAGCAAGCGGCCCGATTTTTAGGCCCCAACTTAAGCTAAAAGGCCTCCATGGCCCCGTTGAGGTCACCGCCCTTTGAACCATTGAGGCCATCAATGCACAAAATGAGGGCGTTTTTGGGGGTCAACTTTGAGGCATGACTTTGCACTATTTTGGTGCCCTGCCCAGTTAAAACCCACAAGCGCACCAATAAGAGGCGCCTAGAGGTCCATTGGGGTGAAAATGCGTGGCACGGAGCGTGCAAGGGGTTAACACCAATACAAGGAGTTGACCCATGCAAATGAAAAAAATAATAGTAGCCTCGGCCATGTTGAGTTCGGTGGCGGCCTTTTCACAAACCGCACCCGCACCAGAGCCCGCCGACACGTTGGCGTTCAACGTGGGTGTGGTGAGCGAATACCGCTACCGTGGTATTTCTCAGTCTGCCGTGAAGCCTGCATTGCAAGGTGGCGTGGATTACACCGACAAGAGCGGTGCTTATGTTGGCACCTGGTTGTCGAGCATTTCCTGGATCAAGGACTCGGACGCCAAAGGCAAGGCCACCGGTCCAGTCGAATGGGATATTTATGGCGGTTACCGCGGTGCCTTGAACGACACGGTGTCCTTTGATGTCGGTGGTCTCGAGTATTACTACGCCGGCAACACCCTGAATGTGGTGCCAGGCGCGGTGAACGCCAACACCTTTGAGCTTTATTTGGCTTTGAGCGTGGGAGCCTTCACCGCCAAAATTTCTGACAGCACCACCAATTTGTTTGGCTACATGAACAGCAAAGGCAGCCGCTACTTGGATTTGAGCTACACGGTTGATTTCGGTGACGGGTTGACCTTGGTGCCCCACGTGGGTAGCCAGTACGTGGCCAACAATCCAGCCAGTTACGAGGATTACTCTCTTGCCTTGAACAAGGACATGGGAGACGGGTTGGTTTTGAGTGCCACGGCGCTGGGCACCAACTTTAAATCTCGCCAAGGTGCTGCCTATATCCTGCCAGGCTCTGGTGGTAAAGATTTGGGTGCTGCGAACTTGGTCTTGGGCATCAAAAAGAGCTTTTAAGACCCTCACCCTTTAATTGAAGGACATTTTATGAAATTGATCACAGCCATCATCAAACCGTTCAAGCTCGACGAAGTTCGTGAAGCCTTGTCCGCCATCGGCGTGCAAGGCATTACCGTGACAGAAGTCAAGGGTTTTGGGCGTCAAAAAGGACACACCGAGTTGTACCGCGGCGCGGAATACGTGGTTGACTTCTTGCCCAAGGTCAAAATCGAAGCCGCCGTGGCCTCTGAGCTCTTGGAGCGTGCCATTGAAGCCATTGAGGCATCCGCTCGCACCGGAAAAATCGGTGACGGGAAAATCTTTGTTTACGACCTCGAGCAGGTTGTGCGCATTCGAACCGGTGAAACAGGCCAAGAGGCGCTGTGACCCTTCCAAAATAAGAAAGAACCATTATGAAAAAACTTCTATCTTCCCTCTTGCTCGGTGTGAGCTTGTTGATGGGCAGTGTGGCGGCCATGGCGGATACGCCAGCGCCGGCAGCTGTCGCAGCAGCCCCCGCTGCTGCCGCTGCTGCT
>CAISQQ010000016.1 GCA_903887655.1 uncultured Burkholderiales bacterium | reverse complement strand
ATGGCCGTGCACCTCTTGACCGACGAGTCGGTGCGCCAAATGGACCAACTCGCCAAAGAAGATCCGGGTTGGGTTCGCCTCTTGTCCCAAGCCGATCGACGCATCATCTTGCACGCCCAAGCGGCGCGCGACTTGACCCAAGGCCACGGCAAAGCCCACGCCAATGCCAATAGCGCGGGCTCGAGCGCTCCGAGCGCCGCCCCCGTGGACTTGGAAGCCATCCGACCCAAATTCGAAGAGGTCGTCAAAACCTGGTGGTCCGAAGAGCCCGAAGACTTGAGAGAAGACTTGAGAGAAGAGCTCCAAGCCAGCCGTGGCATCCCCCAAGAGATCGATCGCCACTTGCTCTTGCAAGTGAGAAAGACCTTGGAGAGAACCTTGAGTTTTCCCGAGAAAAAGGTGCTGCGCGAGCTCATTCGCAACACCGTCTTGGAAGTTGAAGAGAAGTGACCCTCCTCGTCACCGGTTGCGCGGGCTTTATCGGCAGCAACTTTGTCCACACCTGGCTGGCGGGCTCCAACGAGCCCATTGTCAATGTGGACAAACTCACCTACGCCGGCAACCTCTCCAATTTGGAGTCGGTGCTGGGAGACGCTCGCCACACCTTTGTGCAAGGTGACATTGCCGATCGCGCCCTTCTTGACAAACTCTTGGCGCTGCACCAACCGCGCGCCATCATCAACTTTGCCGCCGAGTCCCACGTCGACCGCTCCATCCACTCGCCCATTGATTTCTTGCACACCAATGTGATGGGCACCTTTCACCTGTTGGAAGCGGCGCGCGACTTTTGGACTGCCCAGGGCAAGCCTGAAGCTTTTCGTTTCTTGCACATCAGCACCGACGAAGTATTTGGCTCGCTCGGCCCCCAAGAGCCCGGTTTCTCTGAAACACACGGGTATGAGCCCAACAGCCCCTACTCGGCAAGCAAAGCGTCGGCCGACCATTTGGTGCGCGCTTGGCACCACACCTATGGCCTGCCGGTGCTCACCACCAATTGCTCGAACAACTATGGGCCATTTCATTTCCCTGAAAAACTCATCCCCTTGGTGATCCACAACGCCTTGTCCGGTCTTCCTTTGCCCATTTATGGCGACGGCCAACAAATCCGCGACTGGCTCTATGTGAAAGACCATTGCTTGGCGATCGCCTGCGTGCTCGACAAGGGCCGGGTCGGGCAGACCTACAACGTGGGTGGCAACAACGAAAAAACCAATTTGGAAGTTGTGCAGACGATTTGTTCGACCTTGGATCGATTGCGACCCTTGGCCAGCGCTCGCTCTTACCGCGACCAAATCACCTTTGTGAAAGACCGCCCAGGACACGACCGGCGCTACGCCATCGATGCGAGCAAGATCGAGCGCGAGCTGGGCTGGACACCCCAGGAGTCTTTCGAGAGCGGCATCGCCAAAACCATCGCCTGGTATTTGGATCACCCCGAGTGGGTGGCCTCCATCACATCGGGCGCCTACCGCGACTGGGTTCAGCAGCAGTACACCACCAAAACGGGGGGCGCTTAAGACCTCGAGGGGCCTTGAGACGCGAGTGCCATGGCCAATGAGTCCTTGAACATCTTGCTCTTGGGCGCTCGGGGTCAACTGGGCGCAGAGCTCAGCATTGGTCTTGAAGACCCACGGGTTCAGGCGAGTCTCAACCCGCAGGGTCTGCCGCTCGAGATCACCTCCTGGAGTCGAGCCGACTTTGATTTTGCCAATCTGAGCGAGTTGGCACGCCGGCTCGAGCAGCGCTCACCCCACATCATCTTGAACGCCTGCGCCTACACGGCGGTGGATCTGGCCGAGGATCACGAAGACGAGGCCATGGCCATCAACGCCCAACTGCCCGCACTCTTGGCGCAACAGGCTCTTCAAACCCAGGGCGTCTTGGTGCACTACTCCACAGATTTTGTGTTCGATGGGGAGAAACAAACCCCCTACACCGAAGAAGACACCCCCCGACCCTTGAGTGCCTATGGCCGCAGCAAACTCGCCGGGGAAGCGGCGATTGAACGCTCGGGGTGCCAGCATTTGATATTCAGAACCGGCTGGCTCATGGGCGCGCGGGGTCAAAACTTCTTGACCACCATGCTGCGACTCGGTTCTGAACGAGACGCCTTGCGGGTGGTGGCCGACCAGTGGGGCGCCCCCACACCAGCGTCATGGTTGGCGCGCATGAGCCTAGAGAGCCTGGCACTGGGCTTGAAACACTCCCATGACGCGAGAGCGCCCCATGGCGCCCAGGCGCCCAAGGCCTGGGCTTCAAGCACCGCCCCGTGGGGCCTCTACCACGCCAGCAGCCTGGGGCAGACCAGCTGGCACGGCTATGCGCAATACGCCCTTCAAAAAGCCCAGGAGCTTGGGTTTGCCCTCAAAGTCAAGCCCGATTCGATTGAAGGAATTGGCACGCACGACTACCCCCTGAAAGCCCGGCGACCGGCCTACAGTGTGCTCAGCACCGAGAAGCTTCAGGGGCAATGGGCTGCAACACCGCCCGACTGGCAAGACGCGGTGAGCGATGTGCTCAAAGAACTTCAATCCCTGCGACAAGCTCTTGAACGTCAAGCACCGCCGAGCGGACCTTGAAGCGAGACCAACCTGGGCACAGACGCTCGCGCCAACCTGAGGGTGTCGTTGTGGCCTTCTCGCTGCTCGCTGCTCGCTGCTCCATGCTCCATGCTCCCTCCACCCCCCACTCTCCTAACCCAGCACCCGATTTCACCCCAAAGCCCTGGCGTTTGCCTTTAAAATCAACCCCCT
>CAISQQ010000015.1 GCA_903887655.1 uncultured Burkholderiales bacterium | reverse complement strand
CAAATCCAATCCCGTTATGTAAAGAAGCATTGAATGACACTGGCTTTAGAAACTCAGGGTTTGTGTTTGAGCTTTGGTGCTCTTAAAGTTGCTGTGGATATCAACTTTAAGCTAGAGAAAGGGGCCAGACATGCGTTGATTGGTCCCAATGGCGCGGGTAAAACCACATTTGTGAATTTGCTCACGGGTCGTCTCAAGCCCAGTGCAGGTGAAGTTCTCTTGGGAGGGGAAGTCGTTACCCATTTCACGCAAGCCAATCGCGTGATCAAAGGCCTCGGCCGTACCTTTCAAATCAACACCTTGTTCAACAAAATGTCCGTTTTGGACAATGTTGCTTTGGGTATTGCAGAAAGAGAGCAAATCTCCCAGTCATTTTGGCGACCGGCCAATCGAAATAAAAGTCTGATTGAGGAGTCCTACTCTTTCCTGGAATTGTTGGGCATCCAAGCCGATGCAAACCAGGTGGTGAGGGATTTGCCTTACGGCAAGCAACGTTTGGTAGAAATCGCAGTGGCCTTGGGACTCAAGCCCAAGGTGTTGCTGCTCGATGAGCCTGCTGCTGGTGTGCCATCGATGGAAACTGACAAGATATTGAAAGCCTTGGATTCATTGCCCAAGGACATGGCCATCATGATCATCGAGCATGACATGGACTTGGTGTTCAAGTTTGCCAATCAAATCACGGTCTTGGTCCAAGGTGAGATTTTGTGCCAAGGCACACCCAGCGAGGTCTCGAGTGACAAGAGAGTTCATCAAGTGTATCTTGGAGAGCCGCATGTCTAATTCCATTTCAAGCCGCAGCCCTTTGTTGGTGGTTGAGAATTTATCCTCGGGCTACGACGACACTCAAGTCATAGAGAACGTCAGCTTTACCCTTCAAGAGCGTGGCTCTCTTGCTGTCTTGGGCCGCAATGGCGTGGGTAAAACCACGTTGCTTGCCACTTTGATGGGACACACCACCCTCAAGTCCGGCTCCATAACCTATCGCGGTCAAAGAATTGAGCATTTGCCCTCCCATACCCGATCCACATTGGGCATCGGCTATGTACCGCAGACCCGAGACATATTTGCCTCATTGAGTGTTGAGGAAAACTTATTGGTGGCCGAGCGCAAAGGCCCTTGGTCTTTGGCCCGAGTTTATGAACTGTTCCCCCGTTTAAAAGAGCGGCGCGACAATATGGGCAATCAGCTCTCGGGTGGTGAGCAGCAAATGCTCTCCATTGCGAGAGCTCTCATGACCAACCCGGAAATTCTCTTGCTCGATGAGCCCATGGAAGGTTTGGCGCCGGTCATCGTTGAAATGTTGTTGTCTGCCTTGCGTCAGTTGATGCAGCAAGAGTCGTTGACGGTGATCTTGGTGGAGCAGTCGATGAAGTTGGCCCTGGGGGTGACTCAAGAAGTCATGGTGCTCAACCGAGGGATGGTCTCACATCAAGGACTGAGCGAGGAGTTGCTTGCGGACAGTGCACGCTTAGCGCAGTTGGTCATGGCGCATTGATGGAGATCGGCTGGGCACCCAAAATGCTGAGCTTCATTGAACTTGCGCGCTACAAAGTCTTTGGCCATTTCTTCTTCAGCGGCTTAATTTCCCATTATGGTGTTTAAACGGGTGTGTCACCTCCATGCCCAGAGGACTAGTTTTCTAGACTTGGAATGCGTGTCTGGGTCAAAATTTTGTATAGTGAAGACGACGACCGGTATCCATGGCCAAAGATGCATGAATAGCGCCTACCCAAATCGCCAAGCGAGCGATCAGCCCAGTAGCGCAGGAAAGTAAGTGGCGATGGGGGGGAATAAAAAAACCGCCATCAGCAGCAGCAAACTCATCAGCACATACGGCGCCACGGCCTGGTACAGATGAAGCATGGTTACGCTTGGCGGTGCCACCCCACGCATGGTCATGATCAAGAGGCCATGGGGGGGAAGCAATAAGCCCATTTGCATGCAAATTAAGAACAAAATACCAAACCAAATGACGTCGATACCCAGGCTTTGAACCAGGGGCATGAAAATGGGCAGGGTGATCATCATCATGCTCACTTGATCCACAAAGATGCCCAGCACGATCAAGACGACCATCATGCCGATGATCACCAGATCTTTGGACAAACCTTGGCCGATGATCCATTGCACAAGTCCAGTGCTCGCGCCAGAAAACGACAAAATTTGTGCAAATGTGGTGGCCCCCAAAATGATGAACAAAATCATGCCAGAAATACTGGCTGTCCCTTCCAGTGCTTTGACCATCGAGGACCACTTCAACACCTTGAATAAAGAGGCTTGCACCAAAGTGGCAAAGGCGCCAAGCGCCGCGCATTCGGTGGGCGTGGCCCAGCCTTGAGCCAGTGCGCCCACCACCACCGCAAAGATGCTCAAGGTGGGGAGCACGTAAAAGACAAACAATCGGTACCGTGGCCACCCCTTTAAGGAGGGCGACGTTTCGTCTTGGGGGGCCAACTCAGGCGATATCTTCACACGCAGCACTATCCATATGACAAAAGCCAGGGACAGCATGATGCCGGGCAGCACGCCGCCAATGAGCAGTTTGGAGATTGAAATACCCGACAAGGAGCCCAGGAGCACCGTGAGTGCTGAGGGCGGGATCAACATGTCCACAGCACCAATGGCCATGATGGGACCACTGGCCAAGGTGGGGTGATAGCCCCTGGCCAGCATCACCGGCAGCATCAATGAGCCCAGCATGGCGGTGGTGGCAATGGTGGAGCCAGAAATCGCAGAAAATACCGTCCCTGAGACCACAGCGACCACAGCCAGTCGTCCAGGAATGCGGCTGATCAAATGCTCAATTCCCTCGATGACCTTGAGCGCAATGCCCGTGTGAAACAACACCTCACCCATCAGTACAAACAGGGGAATGGGTGTGAGGGCAAAGGAGGCCACCGAGGAGACGGAGCTTCGCACGAGTTGCAACAGTCCCGCTTCATGGCCCATGTAGAGCCATGCGCCGATGAGATTGACGCCAATGAAGGTGAATGCCACAGGCATGCCGATCATGAGCAAGACGGTGGAGCCGCCCAACATGAGCCAAGCCGCTTGACCCCAGTCGCTCATGCAGCACTCACCGCGTCGCTTCGCGGGGCCACGGGTGCGTGCCGCAAACGCTGCATGCGCCACACCATCTCCAGGCCCAACAAGGTGAACGTCACGGGCAAGGGTGCGAGCGACCACCACTCTGGTGTCACCCAGGTTTTGATGCTCAATGCCCCTGAGTGGTAACTCTCCAGGGTGGCTTGCAGGCCCTCATAAGCCATGAAGACACAACAGACCAATCCAAGCATGTCCGCCAGCCACTCCAGGGCATAGGCCACGGGCTTGGGCAAGACTTGGAGCACGATATCAACTCGGATGTGTTGGCCTTGGCGCAAAAGCCAAGGTGAGAGGCACAGGGTGATCAAGTAAAGCAAGAACTCACACAACTCGTTGCTCCAGGCCAAGCCTTGAGGAAGGCCTGGGAGGTGGACATTGCGCAAGAAAACATCCAGCACAATCACCATCATCATCACCCACAGCATGACAAGACCCAACGCCTTCAAGCCTTGCAATAAACGCCCGTAGCCTTGAGACAACCGTAACAGGGGGCTCGCCGATGGGTTCGTCACTTGGAAAACAGTGTTTTGAATTTATTGGCGATCTCAGGACTTTGTTTGATGGCAGCGCTCCAGGCCACCTCATAGGCCTTGAGGCGAAATGCACTGGCAGTGGCTGCATCGAATTGGATGGTTTGAATGCCGACTTTGTCCTGGCGTTGAATCTCTTCGGTGGTGTAATGCGCCCAAAAGTTGTTGTCCGCTTCAAAAGCCAGCACCTCTTTGTGCAGAAATTCTCGTTGAGCGGGCGTCAACTTTTTATATGCCGGTAAATTCATCAACAAAGAAACCTCGGCATCGTAAAAACCAGGATCGACGCGAAACTTGGTTTTCTCTTGCCAATTGAAGTCAAAGATGCCGCCAATGGGCCAGCCGTAGCCATCCACCACGCCGCGCTCCAAGGCGGTGTAGACCTCGCCAGGTGGTGTGGTGATGACATTGGCATTCAAGGCTTGAAAGAAATCGCGGTAAACCGGCGTGATGCGAATTTTCAAACCCGTGAGGTCGGGCTTGTCAATTTTCTTGTTGAGGTAGATGTGAAACGGCTGATTCTCAACCACACGCCCCAAATACTGCATATTGCCTTTTTCATTCCAAACTTTGTTGATGGCTTCAAAAGTGCCGTTCTTGCGTTGCTCGGCAATCGAGATTTGGGTGAGCTTGAGAAAGTCTGCTTCTGGCATGACGTTGGTGTAAAAAGCCCCCGTGTTCAAGGCCAGATCGACCACACCGGTCTTGACCGCATTGCCCAACTCAAAGGTCGGAATGGCTTTGGGGCCGCCCAGAAAATTAATTTGGAGCGTACCTTTGCCCTCGGCATTGACTTTTTGTATCCAGCTTTGTAAGCGCTGGACGTACATGCTGTTTTCTGCGAAGCCTGACACCATCTTCAAACTCACCTCCTGGGTTTGACCCAAGTGGGGTGACAAGAGAGCAAGAACAGACAGGGTAAAACCAACAATCAGATGTGGGCGCATGGGAACCTCTTATTTTGAATGGGTATCACTATCGTGCGCCCGGGTATGTTGAGCGTCAATAAGGAGTACCACGAACAAGGGAATTCTCTTACTGCAAAACCCCATCTCCCATCTCCTATCTCCCATCTGCCATCTCATTGACTCGCCCAGTTCAT
>CAISQQ010000014.1 GCA_903887655.1 uncultured Burkholderiales bacterium | reverse complement strand
ATGCGCAAAGTGGCCAAGGCGGTGGGCTACCCTGTGATCATCAAGGCGGCAGGCGGGGGAGGGGGCCGCGGCATGCGCGTGGTCTACGACGAAGAGTCCTTGGTGCAAGCGGTGCAAACCACCAAGACCGAGGCGGGGGCAGCCTTTGGCAATGCTGCCGTCTATATGGAGAAGTACCTGCAAAACCCCAGGCACATCGAAATCCAGATTTTGGCCGATCAGCACAAGAATGCGATTTACCTCGGTGAGCGAGACTGCTCGATGCAGCGGCGTCACCAAAAAGTGATTGAAGAGGCGCCCGCGCCGCATATTCCCAGAAAACTCATTGAAAAAATTGGCGAACGCTGCGTGGCCGCTTGCAAGCGCATCAATTACCGGGGTGCGGGTACGTTTGAGTTTTTGTATGAAAACGGCGAGTTTTATTTCATTGAAATGAACACCCGCGTTCAAGTGGAACACCCGGTGACGGAGTACATCACCCATGTGGACATTGTGCAGCAGCAAATCCGCATCGCCGCCGGTGAGAAACTCTCCTTGACGCAAAAACAAGTGGAGTTCAAAGGCCACTCGATTGAGTGTCGCATCAATGCGGAAGATCCCTTCAAATTCACCCCCTCTCCGGGGCGCATCACCACGTGGCATGCCCCAGGCGGTCCGGGTGTTCGGGTGGACTCGCACGCTTACACCAACTACATGGTGCCGCCCTATTACGACAGCATGATTGGAAAAATCATCGTGCACGGCGACACCCGAGAACACGCGTTGGCAAGAATGCGAACCGCTTTGTCGGAGATGGTGGTGGAGGGGATCTCGACCAACGTGGCCTTGCACCGAGAGGTCATGATGGATCCGCAGTTCATCCAAGGCGGCACCAACATTCATTACTTAGAAGCTTGGCTTAAAAAACGCGCATGATTGAACTCCAACTTTTGGCGCCGCAGTCCTTGGTGGAAGGCTTGAGCGATGCATTGCTGGACTTGGGCGCGCTCAGTGTGAGTGTGGAAGACGCCCAGGCCAACACCGAGCAAGAAAAGGCGCTCTTTGGTGAGCCCGGCAGTGTGATCGCCGTCAACGCCTGGGAGAGCTCCAAAGTGTTGTGTCTCTTTGAGGACGAAGCGAGTGCACAAGAAGCCCTCGATGCTTTGCGCCAACTCGATGGACCGCTCGATCTCGAGGCGCCCCAGGGCTGGCAACTCCACGCGATGAAGACCGTCGAGGACCAAGACTGGGTGCGTTTGACCCAGTCGCAGTTTCAACCGGTGGGCATCACCCCAGACTTTTGGATTGTGCCCAGTTGGTCCGAGGTGCCACAGGCGGCGCAAAAAGTCATTCGACTCGATCCGGGTTTGGCTTTCGGCACAGGCACCCATCCCACCACACGCATGTGTTTGAGCTGGTGCAGTCGCCAGCAATTTGAGCACCAGCGGGTCATGGACTACGGTTGTGGCTCGGGTATTTTGGCGATTGCCGCGGCACTGCACGGCTGCCAACATGTTCAAGCCGTGGACATCGATGAGGCAGCCGTCGAATCCGCCCGTCAAAACGCCCAAGACAACGGTGTGGCCGCCGCCATTGAGGTCGGTCTACCCGATCTGGCCAGCGGTGTCTTTGACGCTGTTTTTGCCAACATCTTGGCCAGCCCCTTGAAAGTCTTGGCGCCCTTGCTCGCATCCCTCGTGCGACCTGGCGGGGTTTTGGTGCTGTCGGGAATTTTGGAGCGTCAAAGCGAAGAGCTCCAAGCCGCGTACGCGCCCTATGCGGACTTGAAAGTGATCGATGCCCAAGAGGGTTGGGTCTTGATGAGTGCGCGCTTTTAAGCCCGCGAGGACTCGCACGGGTTTGTCGGCGCAACGCCCCTTCGCTTGAGGCCAAGCCGGGTGTGATTCAAGTATGATGCGTTCCATGTCGGGATTGGTCGGGCCTGCATCGTTGGAGCGGATCAGCGCAGGCCTGGCCTTTGGCGGGTTCTTGCCGCCACTCCCATTGACGTCACCACCGTCGCCAACCTTACCGCCACCGACCCAGCCTGTCTTTTTGAATTGTCACGAGCCCAGAACTTAAAACCCACACCCGTCACACATCAAGCAACAAACCACAAGCCACAAGCCTCCAACCCCAATTTGCCGATGAGCCCCCACACGAGCGAGACACCCTTGTCTGCCCCCGATTTGCCGGACCCGCACGACTCACAGCCGTCAACGGCGCATACGCAATCCATCCAATGCCCTCGCTGCCACAACCGCTACGAGATGGGAGAGCCCTATCTCGCCGCGGCCGAGGGGTGGGTGCGTTGTGGCGCGTGTGAGCAGGTCTTTTTTGCGCCGGCGTGTTTGAGTCGAGCAGACGATGTGCATCCTTTGTCTGCGCTGGGTGCCGAGCGCGAGCGAGAAAGTGATGCGCCGCTTCATCCCAGGGGGGATCTCTTGAGCCACCCAAGCCATCGCGACCCACCTGACTTGACGCCGAGCTTCAACGGGGTTAGCCGTGAGCACCCCCGCCTGGCCTCCAGCAGCGCCCAGCCACCACGTGCACCCCACGCGCCAGGCCACATGCTGAGGTTTCGCGCGGGGCTCATCACCGTGCTGGTACTGATGGTGTTGTTGAGCCTGGCGGTTTTGGAGATCTATCGCTCGCGCCATGTGTTGGCGGCGATGTGGCCCGAGCTCAAACCCGCCTTGATGAGTTTTTGTGAGCCCTTGTCATGCACACTGGAGATGCCTCGGGACTTGCAAGCCCTCAGCATCGAGAGCAGCGCCTTGGATCTCGACCCTGAGCAGCCGCATCGCTATGTGTTGAGCGTCAAATTGAGAAACCACAACACCTACCCGGTTGCTTCGCCTGGGATTAAATTGGTGGTGCTCAATGAGCAAGAGGCGGCGGTCTTTGAGCAAACCTTTGACTTCTCACCCCAAGCGCCCAGCCATGGGCTTGAGCCCGGTGTCCTCACGCCTTGGCGCGTGAGCGTCTTCATCAACGAGTCGCTTCCGCAAAGGCTCGCAAGCGGCTACCGAGTCGAGCTCGTGGATCCACCTTGATCTCTTTTTTTCCGTCGGTTTTTTCAACTTAACTTTCACTTCAACAACGCCATGGCTTCTTTAATTTGTGGATCTTTTGCCTTTGACACCATCATGAACTTTGAGGGTCGGTTTTCCGAACAGATCTTGCCCGATCAGTTGCACATCCTCAATGTCTCATTTTTGGTCCCCACCCTCAAGCGCGACTTTGGGGGGTGTGCGGGCAACATTGCGTATAGCCTCAAGCTCTTGGGTGGTGAGCCCGTGCCCATGGCCACGTTGGGGCAAGACGGTGGGGTGTACTTGGAGCGCTTGAAGGGGCTCAAGATCAGCACCGAGTGGATTCAACAAGTCAGTGACGGCTACACCGCTCAGGCCATGATCATGACCGACAAGGACAACAATCAAATCACGGCATTTCACCCCGGTGCGATGAACCAAGCGCATTTGAATGTCATCCAAAGGTCCGATGTTGCACAAGTCGCCATCATCGCGCCCGATGGCAAAGACGCCATGATCAGCCACGCACAACAACTCCACGATTTGAAGATCCCCTTTGTCTTTGACCCGGGCCAAGGCTTGCCCATGTTCAACGCGACAGAGTTAAAGCGCTTTATTGAACAAGCGTCTTGGGCCACCTTCAATGACTACGAGGCCAAAATGCTCGAGGATAAATTGGGGGAGTCTTTGTCTTCTTTGTCCAAGCAGCTCAAGGGCTTGATTGTGACGCTGGGCTCAGAAGGTTGTGATGTTTGGGTGCAAGGGGAGGTCTCGCGGGTGGCGCCTGTGGCCGCCCAACAAGTGCTCGATCCGACGGGGTGTGGGGACGCCTGGCGAGGCGGGCTGCTCTTTGGCTTGGAGCGGGGTTGGAGTCTAGAGCGGTGCGCTCACCTTGGCAACCACTTGGGGGCCCTCAAGATCGCTCATCAAGGGCCACAAAACTACCACTTGAGCGACGCCGTTCGCGCTTTACTGGTCTAGGCTAATGGGGCCACGCCGGCCCCATGAAAAAAGCCCGGGACCAGAGCGGTACCGGGCTTGAGATCAACACGCTTCACTTAGGGCTTGATTGCCGTTGGAAACGGCCAGGCAGCTTGTGGGTTGAGTGTTGTCTGCGCAGCAGGAGCGGCAGCGTGTGCAACTCGTGGGTGCGCAGGGGCAGCAGGTTTCTTCGCGGCTTTTTTAGCTACTTTTTTTTTTGCAGCAGGCTTCTTGGCAGCAGGCTTTTTAGCCGCTGGCTTCTTAGCAACCTTTTTAGCGGCAGCTTTTTTAGCAGCAGGCTTTTTGGCCGCTACTTTTTTGGCTGCTGGCTTTTTAGCCGCTACTTTTTTAGCAGCTGGCTTTTTCACCGCTACTTTTTTTGCTGCTGGCTTTTTAGCCGCTACTTTTTTTGCTGGGGCCTTTTTTGCGGCCGGTTTTTTTGCAGTTGCCATAATTTACTCCTAGATCAAGTTATCAGATCGTTGGGTTTAAAAGCACTTTTCACTCGGATGAGTGCAAAGCGATTCAGGGTGTTGGACCCGGGTCCAGCACCTTGAACGGGGTGCGTCAAGAACTGACGGACTCTCAGCCCCAGGGGGCCAGTCAAGTCAGTTCCAGACAAATTCAGCATATTCAAAGGGGTGTGATCCATCAGTCCCAAGACAAGGTACCACCGGTTTGGTACTCAATGACTCGGGTCTCAAAGAAGTTGCGCTCTTTTTTGAGGTCAATCATCTCGCTCATCCAAGGAAAAGGATTCTCTTCGTTGGGGAACAAGGCGTCTAGACCAATTTGTGTGGCGCGGCGGTTGGCAATGTAGCGCAAATAGCCTTTGAACATGGAGGCGTTCATGCCGAGCACGCCGCGAGGCATGGTGTCTTCGGCATAGCGGTATTCCAATTCAACAGCGTGCTTGAAGAGCTCAATGATCTCGGCTTTGAAGCTGTTGGTCCAAAGCTGGGGGTTCTCCAATTTGATTTGGTTGATCAAGTCAATGCCAAAGTTGCAGTGCATGGACTCATCGCGCAAAATGTATTGGTACTGCTCAGCCGCACCGGTCATTTTGTTTTGACGCCCAAGCGCCAAAATCTGGGTGAAGCCGACATAAAAGAAGAGCCCTTCCATCAAGCAGGCAAACACAATCAACGACTTGAGCAACGTTTGATCGGTTTCCAAGGTGCCCGTGTGAAAATTCGGGTCCATGATGGCGGCAATGAAGGGGATCAAGAACTCGTCTTTGTCGCGAATGGACTTGACTTCGTTGTAGGCGTTGAAGATCTCGCTCTCATCGAGCCCCAACGACTCCACGATGTACTGGTAGGCATGGGTGTGAATGGCCTCTTCAAAGGCCTGGCGCAACAAGAACTGGCGGCATTCGGGCGCGGTGATGTGGCGGTAAGTGCCAAGCACGATGTTGTT
>CAISQQ010000013.1 GCA_903887655.1 uncultured Burkholderiales bacterium | reverse complement strand
TTGGGCGTGCCCAAAGCGTAAGCAGCTTCTCTGAGTCCAGAGGGAACCAATAAAAGCATATTTTCCGTCGTTCTGATCACCACTGGAATCACAATCAGTGCCAAAGCAATCACACCGGCCCAACCCGAGAACGTTTTGGACGTGGCCACGACCAAGTTGTAAACAAAGAGTCCGATGACAATAGAGGGCGCCGACAACAAGATCTCGTTGACGAAACGGGTCAAATTCGACAAATTTGATTTGGGACTGTATTCGGCCAAATAAATCCCGGCCAAAACTCCAATGGGTGTGCCAATCAGTGTGGCCAAACCCACCATCAAGAATGAGCCATACATGGCGTTGGCCAGACCACCCGCATCATTGGGCGCAGGTGTCATCTCGGTGAATGTTGCGGTGGTCAAGCCTCCAACACCCAAAATGATGGTATCCCAAAGGATCCACACCAGCCAGATCAAGCCAAAGACCATGGCGGCCATGGACAAGGCAATGGCGATCCGATTGACCCTTTGCCGCTGTTGGAACATTTGCTCTTTGGTGTCCATCATGATGCAGTTCCTTCACGCTGACGCATTTTGGCCAGTAACAATTTGGATAAGGACAAGACAACAAATGTGATGAAGAACAAAACCAGTCCCAAATAAATGAGTGACGCTTTGTGCATCCCATCAGCCGCCTCTGCGAACTCATTGGCTAAGGCAGACGTGATGCTATTGGCAGGCTCAAAGAGACTTAAAGAGCTCAATTGGTTGGTGTTACCAATCACAAAGGTCACCGCCATGGTCTCACCCAAAGCACGACCCAACCCCAACATGATGCCACCCACCACACCCGCTTTGGTGTAGGGCAACACCACTTGAGAAACAACTTCCCAGGTGGTGGATCCCAAACCATAGGCGGATTCCTTGAGCAAAGGAGGCGTGACTTCAAAAACATCTCGCATCACCGAGGCAATGAAGGGAATGATCATGATCGCCAAAATGATCCCCGCCGATAAAATACCAATGCCCACCGGTGGCCCAGAGATGAACATCTTCAACACGGGAACATTGCCAAATGCCTGCTGCATGGGCAACTGGACGTAGGTTGACAAGATGGGACTAAAGACCAACAAACCCCACATTCCATAAACAATCGAAGGAATGGCAGCCAATAACTCAATGGCTGTGCCCAAAGGACGCTTGAGCCATGAGGGAGACAATTCGGTCAAAAACAGAGCGATTCCAAAACTCACTGGAACTGCAATGATCAAAGCAATCAAAGAGGTGTAAATGGTCCCATAAATCATGACCAATCCACCGAAATTATCCTGGGAAGGGTCCCAGACAACACGGCTTAAAAAAGTAAGCCCATATTTTTGGATGGCTGGCATAGCACCATCCACCAAAGAGAGCAAAATACCAGCCAACATGGCCAATGTAAGGAGGACAGCTCCTAGTGACGCCCAGCCAAAAAGTCGATCCAACAAACCATTGGCTTTCCGAGACGACGTTTGTAAAGTAGTGTTCATGGATAGGGTCAAAGCGGGAAGGTTGAAATAAGCTAAAAACTTCAACGCCGAATTCATCGGCATTGAAGTTCGAGAGCAAAGAGTCTATTGATAATTAAATTTCAATCAATGAAATTAATAAGCAATGGTTTTCCCAGAAGCGTCTTTGATCACGCTCCATGATTTGCGAATGGTGTCTTTCACTGCAGCAGGCATGACCAAGTAGTCAATGGATTCAGCAGTTTTGTCGCCGTTTTTGAAGCTGTAGTCAAAAAACTTCAAGACTTCAGAGCCAGACTCAGGCTTGTCTTGAACTTTTTGCATGAGAACAAAGGTAGCGCCAACGATAGGCCAAGATTCTTTGCCGGGTTGGTTGGTCAACAACTGATAAAAAGTTTTGTTCCAATCCGCATTGGCAGCTGCGGCTTTGAATGAGTTCTCATCGGGCTCAACATAGGCGCCTGCAGCATTGGCGACTTTGACGTAATTCATTTTGTTTTGCTTGACATAAGCGTACTCGGTATAACCAATGGAGTTGGGAATACGTGTAACGAATGCAACCAAACCTTCGTTGCCTTTGCCGCCCAAGCCCACAGGCCAAGCGGGAGAAGCATTGGTGCCGACTTTTGTTTTCCACTCAGCACTGGCTTTGCTCAAGTAGTTGGTGAAAATGTAAGACGTACCTGATGAGTCAGCTCTGCGAACAGGAGCAATCAAGGCATCGGGTAAATTCAAACCAGGATTTAAAGCCTTGATGGCGGCGTCATCCCATTTCTGGATTTTGCCCAAATAAATGTCAGCCAACAATTCACCGGTCAGCTTGAGGCTGCCCGTGGCAATACCAGGAATATTCACCACAGGAATCACACCACCCACAATGGCGGGGAACTGTGTCAAATTGGCTTGGGCCAATTCTTCGTCGGTCATTGGAATGTCGGAGGCCGCAAAATCCACGGTTTTTGCTTTGATTTGGTTAATACCAGCGCCCGAACCAATAGAATTGTAGTTCACCTTGTTTTTGGTGGCGTTGAAAAATTCTGCGGCCCATTTCTGAAAAATAGGATTGGCAAAAGAAGAACCTGCACCTGTCACATCGGTTGCACCGGCAGCCGTTACACCCAACGCTGAAACCAATGCAGCAATTAAAGAAAGACGTTTGATCATGAATTAAATCCCGGAGGTAGTTGAAGAAGCTGGGTTACTGTATTACCGATTTATGACATTCAGATGACTAACATCAGCTTGCTGGCATTTTTTACCCAAAGAAAAGCACGTCGACGTCATTTATTTGTCACAAAATAGTCA
>CAISQQ010000012.1 GCA_903887655.1 uncultured Burkholderiales bacterium | reverse complement strand
TGAATTAAATTTGGAGGCTGGGGGGGCGGCTGAAGGTTCTTTTGAACAGATTGATCACGTTGCTCAATCACCACATTGGCGTGCTGTCTTTACAATCATCACTCATTTTTATCCTCCAGAATTGGCAAACCCGCTCCAACTGGTGTCGACCGGTTCAAGCGATGACTCTCAATTTGGACCCGATCCCATGCCGATTTCAGCCATTCTTCATCAAGCACAAACAGCCCACCAAGCGGGTCAATTGGCTGAGGCGTTGCGTCAATATGAAGCGGCGGTTGATCTCAACCCGCTTGAATACAGCGCATGGTGCCAAGGCGCGTGTGTCGCTCTTGAAATGGGGAGTCTGTCATTGTTGCCTTTGGCCTTGTCCTGGGCTCAGCAAGCCACTCAACTTCGGCCCAAGGAGGCCTATGCCCACTACGTCTTGGGTTTGGCTCATCAAAAAGCGAATGATGGGCTCAACGCCATCCGCGCCTACGAGCAAGCGGTTGTCTTTAAACCAAGGTTTTATCAAGCCCAGACCAACTTGGGGGTGGCTTACAACGCGCTTCGAATGTTTGAGCAGGCCCGTCTGAGTTTCGAGGCGGCCTTGGCGATCGAGCCTCACAACGCGGTGGCGCTGAATAATTTGGGGGTGACGCTCAAGGCCTTGGGGGAAAGCGACGCTGCACTCGAGTCCTTTGACCGAGCCATTGCTTTGGATCCCCAGTATCTGGACGCTTGGGTCAACCGCGGCTTTACCCAAAGCGAGTGCATGCACATCGAACACGCCATCGCTGACTACCAGCAAGTCTTGGCGCATGAGCCGACCCATGTTGCTGCTCAGTTCAATTTGAGCTTGTTGCAGCTCATGCAAGGCGATTTTTCAAGGGGTTGGGCGGGTTATGAAGCTCGGCACCATTTGCCAATGAGCGAAACCGCCCCCTACAAAGATGTGGCCATCAACTCCCAAACCTTGAGCCTGTTGACACTTGGGTCTGCGCGAATTCAAGGCCTGGGTGGGGCAAAGCCTTTGATTGAGGTCACAGCCGAGCAAGGCTTTGGCGATGTGATTCAGTTTTGTCGTTATGTTGAAGTGCTGGCTGGTTTGGGTTTTCGGGTGAGACTCAAGGCGCCCAAGACGCTGCACCCGCTCTTGTCAAGCTTGAGGGGACTCGAGAGCCTGGTCGAAGCCGATGCTGAGCGAGACCCTCATGCATTGTTGTCCGTGGCCATGATGAGTTTGCCTCACCTGGTGGAGACCCAGTTGACGAGCATTCCCGCCAACACGCCCTACCTCAAGGCAGATACTCTTCGAGCACAATATTTTGAAGGCGAGGTCAATCGCTTGTTGAAGCAAGCCTTGCCAGGTGAAGTTGAGCGAAAAATGCGCATCGGCGTGGTCTGGTCGGGTGGATTTAGAGCGGAGATGCCACAAACTTGGGGTCTCAACGCCCGAAGAAACATTCCTTTGAAGGCTTTGGAGCCCTTGGGGCAATTGGAGGCCCATTTTTTTACCTTGCAAAAAGGCGAACCCGCTCAAAGCGAGCTCTTGTCCTTGCGAGAAAGTGGTTGGCGCGGCCCTGATTTCTTTGACTTGACGCCCCTCTTGACCGATTTTGCCGACACTTCCGCTCTCATGATGCAGCTCGATTTGATTTTGAGTGTGGACACCGCTTGTGCGCATTTGGCGGGCGCTTTGGGCCAAGAGGTTTGGATTTTGAATCGATATGATGCGTGTTGGCGCTGGATGCGCGAGCGTGCTGACTCACCTTGGTATCCCAGCGCCAAGCTGTATCGCCAGTCCCAGCCGCATGATTGGGCCTCTGTCCTTGCTGAGGTCTTTACAGACCTCAGCACGAAGGTGTCATCATTTGGCAGTACAGTTCAGTCATGGAGTGGACCAACCCTGTGAAGTGACTTTGACTGAAAACCAGTTGAAACATTCGCCTATTGAATTGAAAGCTGAATTAAAAATGACCGCTGGCCTCAACGTTCGATCGAACGCGTTTTCTTGCTGTGCCCTAGCACTTACATTGGTTTTGAGCGTGATGAGCCGAGGTGCGCTGGCCCAGACACCCGTCGGGCAAATGGGCGAGCCGCAGTCATCCGCCAAGCCTCAACAACACCGTGGAGTGAAAGGGCGTGGCGTGGGCAACGACCGAGATGTTGTCTTTCACTTCTCGACCTTTGGTGACAGCCGTACCGATCGAAGAATCAAGGGCATCACGGCGCAAGACAAGTTGTACCTCACAGCCACCGCCCCACTGGCTCGGATGATCAAAGAGCTCAATGCCCAAAAGTCCCAAGCCTTGTTCTTCAATGGCGACATGATCATGGGCTATGACAACGATCTCACCCAAGTGCAGCGCCAATATGCCTACTGGAGAGGCATGATGGCCACCTTGATGGAGTCAGGCACCTATGTGGTTCCCGTGCCAGGTAACCATGAGGTGCAAATGCCCACCAAAGGCGCCGATGGTCAAGTCGTCAAGTATGCGCAACCCCATCTTGAAAACATCTGGCGTGAAAATATGTCAGATCTGATTTTGGATGAAGCGCGGTGGAACCAAATCGTTAAAACACCGTTCACGTCTTTTGATATTCGAAATACCCCAACCCCTGCAGACGATCACATCCAAACCGATCAAAGCCAGCTCTACTACTCTTTTGATGTGGGCAAACTTCATCTCGCCATTCTCAACACCGACCCAGTGGGAGCCGACTCCACCGTGGTGGTGTCATGGTTGAAGCGCGATTTTGAAGCGGCCAAGGCCAGAGGTGTGAATGCGATTGTGGCATTTGGGCACAAGATGCCTTATGTGTATATTCCGCAAGGCTCCACCAAGGCCAGTGAGGACAGCTTGGAAAATGCAACGGGTCAAAGAGATGCCTTTTGGAATGTAATTGAGAGTTTTGGTGCGACGTATTTCTCGGGCCATGAGCACGTCTATCACGCCAGCCAACCCACCAAGGAGACCGGTGGAGAGTCCTGGCAGGTCATTGTTGGCTCGGGCGGTTCGCCTTTTGGTATCAAAAAAGGTGAATCCAAAAACCCGCAAGACCGCATGTACGCTTGGGCCGATGTGAAGGTTCATGCCAACGGGTCATTGGGGGTGAAGATTTTTGGTTTTGATGAATACATGGGGCCCACATTAGAATTGGCCCATTGGCGTATTCAACCCAGCAGTCGCCGATGGTCGTCAACGAACTCAAATGACCATTGATTAAAAATCCAGAGGTAAACCGACATAGTTCTCAGCCAAAGAGCGAGACAAAGATTCGCTCTTGACCAAGTACTCCAGCTCGGCTTCCTGGATTTTTTGACCAAAGCCTTCCGTATCAGGAAAGCGGTGCATGAGGCTGGTGAGCCACCAAGAAAAACGTTCAGCCTTCCAAATGCGTTTGAGGCACTTGGCTGAATAATCATCAATGCCATGGCTGTCTTGAGTACGGTAGTAGTCGATCAATGCCTGGCTCAGATACTTGACATCGGTGGCGGCCAAATTCAAGCCTTTCGCGCCAGTGGGAGGAACGATGTGACAAGCGTCGCCCGCTAAAAATAGGCGTCCATGGCGCATGGGCTCAGCGACATAACTTCTAAGAGGCGCAATGCTTTTCTCAATCGATGGCCCAGTTACCATTTGCTCGGCAAGCTCGGGGTCGAGTCGAAGCTTGAGCTCATCCCAAAATCTCTCATCTGACCAGTCACTGACCTGATCGGTCATCGGACACTGGACATAGTAGCGGCTTCGGGTCATAGAGCGCATGGAACACAAAGCAAACCCTCTCTCGCTGTTGGCGTAAACAATGGCGTGGGGTGATACTGGTGGTACATCGGCCAAAACACCCAGCCAACCAAACGGGTAAACACGTTCAAACTCGCGAAGAATACTTTTTGGAATATGTTGGCGGGCCACGCCGTGAAAGCCGTCGCAACCGGCAATAAAGTCGCACTCAATGGTTTGCCGCTCACTGCTCGTGTCGCTGACCCTGAAGCTCACACTCGGGTGAGCCGAATCAATCCCATGCATGTCAACGTCTTGCACGTTGTAAATGGAGGGTAGGTCAAGTTTTGAGCGCTGCTCCATCAAGTCCCGTGTGACCTCGGTTTGACCATAGGCGGTGACGACTTTGCCGCCCGTGAGTTGCGTCACTTCAATGGGGTGTCTTGTATTTTGAAAAACCAAATCAATGCTGTGGTGGACAATTCCGCCAGCACTCACCCCTTGGCCAACCCCTGCCTCGTGCAGTAAATCCACACTCACTTGTTCCAAAATACCCGCTCGAATGCGGCTTAAAACATACTCGGGACTTTGGCGTTCAATGATGATGTTGTCAATGCCTGCTCGGTGCAGCAGAGATCCTAAAAGTAAACCAGCGGGGCCAGCTCCCACAATGGCGACTTGGGTTTTATGAGTGGTCATATTTTTTTACAGTTGAGATTTTAGGGTCGATGAATAGCGGCTAAAAAAGCTTGTGTACGGGGATGCTGGGGAGTGTTAAAGAAAATCTCCGGCGCAGCCTCCTCGATCAATTGTCCTTGGTCCATCAAGATGACGCGAGACGCTACATCTCGCGCGAATGCCATTTCATGGGTCACGCAAAGCATGGTCATTCCATTTCTCGCCAATTCAATCATCACGTCAAGAACTTCTTGAATCATTTCTGGGTCAAGTGCCGATGTGGGTTCGTCAAATAGCATGATTGTAGGCTTCATGCACAGGGCTCTGGCGATGGCCACACGTTGCTGCTGGCCGCCCGAGAGCTGGGCGGGGTATTTATGGGCCTGTTCAGCAATGTGTACTCGTTTGAGCTCTTCAATGGCGATCTCCTGGGCTTGTTTTGGTGATAAACCTTGAGATTTTTCAGGCGCGAGTGTCAGGTTCTCCAAAACCGTCAAGTGGGGGAATAAATTGAATTGTTGAAACACCATGCCCACTTGTTGACGAACGCTCTGGACGGCTTTGAGGTTGTCGCCCAATGTGTGACCGTTCACGATCAACTCACCTTCTTGGTAGGACTCGAGCGCATTCACGCATCGAATCAAGGTCGATTTTCCTGATCCAGAAGGTCCGCAGATGATGACGCGCTCGCCAGGTTGAACATTCAAGGTGATGTCTTTGAGCGCATGAAAATTTCCATACCATTTGTTCACATTCTTGAATTGGATCAATGCTGAATTGGAGTCTGTCATCGTGGCAATTGTATTGGGTGGTGCAAGCGGGAGTGGTCAACGGTTCAGCGTTTTGAGAGCCGGTTTTCAAAATTTTGACTCATCCTCGACAAGGTAAAGCAAAAGATAAAATAAATTGCAGCGATGAACAAGTAGCCCTCAATTTTATAGGGCCTCCAATTGGCGTCTCCATTGATGGCCAGACCCAGTGAGCCACTGAGTTCATACAGACTCACAATGGTGACCAGCGAGGTGTCTTTAAAGATGGCGATGAAATTATTGACCATCCCAGGAATGATGTGGCCCAGGGCTTGCGGCAGGATCACGAAAGTCTGTGTCTGCCAGTATCCCAGGTTTAAACTCTGTGCGGCTTCGAGTTGGCCTTTGTCCACGGCTTGAAGACCCCCCCTCACGACTTCAGCTGTGTAGGCTGCAGAAAACAAAGTGATGCCCAAAAGAACTCGAACCAAGACGTTGGGGGTTTGAAGGCTGGGTAGCAAGAGAGGAAACATAAAGCTGGCCATGAATAGCACCGAGATCAGGGGCACGCCTCGCACGAGTTCAATATAGAGCACGCAAATTGATTTGATGACTGGCATCTCGCTCGTTCTCCCAAGAGCCAAGAGGATGCCCAAGGGTGTCGCCAATGCAATTGAACCCAGAGAAAGGATGAGCGTTAGAGGTAAACCACCCCACAATTCCGTATCCACTGGAGACCAAATAGGGAAAGCTTCGAGCCCTAAAAATCGACCTGACATCAAGGTAAAAAAAACCATCCCAGTCACAATCCAAGCCCACAAGGTGAAAGACTTGCCCTGGTCTGACCAAGCCTTTGAGCTGACACTCCAAGCCAGCGTTGCGAGTGTGATGGTGCATGCCAGAGCGCTTCGCCACTGCTCTTCAAAGGGGAAGCGCCCCAACAAGATCATGCGAAACTTCTCACCAATCATCCCCCAACACGCACCTTCACCTCTGGCGAGTTGACAAGCAGGTTCGTCGATGGCAAATACGGCATGTATCACCCCCCAGTTCAGTGCCGAACTGAGCAATTGAAGGCTCGCCAGAGTCAGCACCAGGGTGAGCAAAGCTTCAAGGGGTTGGGTGAGCACAAAACGATGCCAATGTCGATACAGCCCAAGGAGTCGAGACGTTTGAGCGGGTGCAGCACGCGCCGATACCTCTGGGTAAATCCTGCCCTGACTGATCATTGACGAGCCAGAGGGTGAGTTTGGATTCGAATTCATGATCGTCATGGGGGCGAGCTTTTACCCATGGTGGTGGATGAGGAGAGGGAAGTCGAACGCAACCTTGGCCTTTTTGTGGGTGTGCTTTTTTCCTTATGCAAATAACGGCGTGCCTTGTCGTTGGTTTTATTCATCGCCCAGGCTATCAGTAGAGAAAACATCAGATACACGGCCATCAAAATAGAGATGCATTCAAGCGCGCGCCCCGTTTGGTTCAATGCTGTATTGGCAATGTTGACCACATCAGGATAGCCCACAACCACCGCTAGAGAAGAGTTT
>CAISQQ010000011.1 GCA_903887655.1 uncultured Burkholderiales bacterium | reverse complement strand
GGCCATCAAGAAGCGCTTGAGTGCCTCGATCATGATCTGATCATGATCTGATCATGATCTGATCATGATCGTGACATCATGACCCATCGCCAGTATACAAACGTTCCCTTTTTAACACAGCGGCAGCGAGAACACCACTCGTGCATTCACCTAAAGCGCTGCGCACCCTGATCGATCGACACCCCGATGCACCCATTAAGGTGGAGAAGGCAATGCAGTCAACACCATGAAAACTACTGAACCAAGAGCCCCCAGGCTTTTTCCAAACGCTTGACGCTCACGGGCTGGGGGGTTTTGAGCTCTTGCGCGAAGGCGCTCACCCTGAGCTCTTCAAGCAGCCAGCGAAACTCCAAACTGCGATCGTCTTGTTGTCCTCGCCTGTCCGCCATCCAGCGCCAATAGCGCTGCTCCAAGGGCTTGATCTCCAGGAGCCGAGTTTGGTCGCGCTTGGGGTCGGCCTTGTACTTGTCAAGCCGCAAGGCAATCGCCTTCAAATACCTCGGCAAATGCTGCCACTGCGCATAAGGCGTCAAACTCAAGAATTGCACACTCAAGAGGCGCTCGAGTTGACCCTCAATGTCAGCGGCCACCTCAGCCGGCGGCTTTAAATCTTTGAGCTTCTTTTTGGCCAACTGCGCCGCCACTAAAATCGACTGCGCCAATCGAGCAACTTCTTGGGCAATCAAATTGAGTCGAGAGCGGCCCTCATTCAAACGCGACTCAAAGGATGCCGCGTCTTGGGGCCAGGGTTGCATCAAGAATGCACGCTCGAGCGCCACATCGAGCAGCTGCGTAAAGAGCTCCTCATTCTTGGCTTTGGGAAACAACTGGATGAAGGCAAAGCCCATGGCCGTCGCATCGGGGATGTTTTTCTCCAAATACTTGATGGAATCTTTGAGCTGAAGGCGAAAGAGTCGGCGCAGGCCGTGAATGTGTCGCGACTGTGCCAGGTGAGGCTCATCAAAGACCTCCAAGACCACATGATCCCCCCGGTCCACGAGCGCTGGGTAGCCGACGAGGGACTGATCGCCTTGGCCAATTTCCATGATCTCAGGCAACTCACCAAAGCCCCAGGACTTCCACTCGGTGGTGCTGTCCAAGCTCGACGCCGTGGGAGCGCCCAAGGCGCTAGGCGCGGCGCTGGTGTTGGGGGTGGAGCCCAGACGCGGCGCCGCCGATCGATCCGGCTCTGACAGTGCACCGGACACCGGCGCTTGTGCGACCTCGGGTTCGCGGGACTTCAAGGCCGCCAGTGCTTGAAAGGCACCTCGGGCTTGCGGGCCCAACTGCGCCTTCAAGCTGCCCAAATTGCGACCTTGGGCCAATTGACGGCCGTGCTCATCGACCACCACAAAGTGGCACCAAAAGTGAGGTGACAGCATATCGGTCTTGAAGTCGGTGGGCTTCAAATCCAAGTCCACACGAGCCTTGACGCGCTTTAAGAGCGCCGCCATGAGTGAGCCCACACCAAACACCCCATCTTGACCCAGCTGCTCAAAGAGGGCTTGCGCACTTTGGGGCAAGGGCACCAAGCGTCCTCGAGGCTTTTGCGGCAAGGTTTTGAGGAGGGCTTGGATTTTGTCCTTGAGCATGCCGGGCACCAACCACTCGGCCCGCTCGTCTTGGACTTGGTTGAGGACAAATAAGGGCACCGTGATCGACATGCCGTCTCTGGGCGAGCCCGGCTCATGCAAGTACTGAACGGCACAATCGACGCCACCCAAACGCACCGTCGGGGGGAAAGCGGTGTAGGTCACACTGCTGGCTTGGTGACGCATCAAGTTGTCACGCGTCATGAGCAGGGGCAGTCTCTCCCGAGCCGCGGGGGTGCCTTTGACCAAAGACCCAGGCAACACCCCTGAAGCACTGGGGTTGGTGGGGCTTAATTGTTCCTCGTACCACTTCTCCAGGGTGTGGCCACTGCACACGTGCGAGGGCAAGTGCTCATCGTAAAAAGCGTAAATCAATTCATCGTCAACCAAGACGTCTTGACGGCGGGTTTTGTGCTCAATATCAAGGATGTTCTCTACCAAGGCTTGATTGGCCGACAAAAACTCGAGCTGAGTCTCCCACTGTCCGTGCACCAAGGCCTCCCGGATGAACATCTGCCGAGCCCCGGCCAAATCCACCCGTGCGTAGGGCACTTTGCGCCCGTTGTAGACCACCAAGCCGTAAAGCGTGGCACGCTCCAAGGCGGTGACTTGGGCGGTTTTTTTCTCCCAGTGTGGATCGAGCAGTTGGCGCTTGAGCAAATGCGAACCCAACTCTTCCAGCCACTTGGGCTCGATGTTGGCGATACCTCGACCAAACACCCGAGTGGTCTCGATGATCTCGGAGGCCACCACCCACTGGCCTGGTTTCTTTCTGAGCTGCGCGCCGGGGTGCCGATAAAACTTGATCCCCCGCGCGCCCAAGTAATGCTCTTCCTCAGGCGGCTTATAGCCCACGTTGCCCAGGAGTCCTGAGAGCAAGCTCAAATGCAACTGCTCAAAACTCGCGGGGTTGACATTCATGCGCCAGCCCTGATCCTTCACCACCGTCAAGAGTTGGGTGTAGACGTCACGCCACTCTCTGAGGCGCCTGACATTGATGAAGTTTTGCTTGAGGACCGCCTCAAACTGGCGCACACTCAAGCGTTGAGGGGCAGCTGTCGCCGTGCTGCCCAAGGCATTGGAGAGGGGGCCAGGTCCACCACCGCGACCCACGTCTCTTTTCTTACCCCTGGGCTGGGGTTTCACCGCGATGACTTTGCTCGCGGCCAGGCTTTGTTGGCGCTCCAAGATGCGTTTCTCAGCCGCCCTGTGTTGGGGCGAGAGGGTTGGCTTGAGGGTGGCAGGCGGCTCGTGTGCCGGGGTGAGCGCGTTGACGTGCTCAGCATCGCCGTGATCCCCATGGCCTGCTTCAGTACCCTCATGGCCTAGAGCGTCGGCGGCTTGAAGGGCAATGGGTTTGTCACCGCGCTGGGTGGCGATCCAATTCCACAAGGTCAAGTAGCCCGAGAACTCGCTGCGGTCGTCCTTGAACTTGGCGTGGGCTTGATCGGCCGCGCCTTGGGCCGTGATGGGCCGGTCTCTCACGTCTTGCACACTCAAGGCCGCCGCAATGATGAGCACCTCGTGAAGAGCGCCCCGGTTTTTGGCCTCCAAGATCATGCGCCCGACCCTGGGGTCGAGCGGCAACTTGGACAACTGCATCCCCAACGCGGTGAGCTCATGCTCATCGTTGACGGCGCCGAGTTCATTGAGCAGTTGATAGCCGTCGGTGATGGCTTTGGGGCGGGGAGGCTCCAAAAAGGCAAAGCGCTCAACATCCCCCAAGTGCAGCGACTTCATGCGCAAAATCACCCCAGCGAGCGAACTGCGCAAAATCTCCGGATCGGTAAAAGGCGAGCGAGCGGCAAAATCTTGCGCATCGAAAAGTCGAATGCAAATACCGTCCGCCACCCTGCCGCAACGCCCGGCCCTTTGCGCGGCGGCCGCTTGGCTGATGGGCTCGACGAGCAGCTGCTCGACCTTGCTGCGAAAGCTGTAGCGCTTGACCCGGGCGAGTCCCGAATCGATCACATAACGAATGCCAGGCACCGTGAGCGACGTCTCCGCCACATTGGTGGCCAAGACGACACGCCGCCCTGAGTGCGGGGCAAAGATGCGTTCTTGCTCCGCGGGGGTGAGTCTGGCAAAGAGCGGCAGCACCTCAGCGCTGGACATCGTGACTTGGCTCCTCAGATGCTCTCTCAAGTGATCGGCCGCGTCTCGAATTTCACGCTCACCGGGCAAAAAAACCAACACGTCGCCCGACTGGTGCGGGTTGCTCCAGAGCTCATCGAGCGCGTCCGCAATGGCCTCATTCATGCCGTAGTCACGCTGCTCTTCAAAGGGACGGTAGCGCACTTCCACCGGAAAAGTGCGGCCCGAGACCTGAATGATGGGCGCCGGGCCTTTGGCAGAGGCAAAGTGTTTAGAAAACCGATCCGAATCGATGGTGGCCGAGGTGACGATGATTTTGAGGTCTGGGCGACGCGGCAAAATTTCGCGCAAGTAGCCCAGTAAAAAATCGATGTTCAGACTTCTCTCATGCGCCTCATCGATGATGATGGTGTCATAGGCTTTGAGCAAGGGGTCGCCTTGCGTCTCCGCAAGCAAAATGCCATCGGTCATGAGCTTGATCGATGCCTGGGGGCCGAGCTGATCGTT
>CAISQQ010000010.1 GCA_903887655.1 uncultured Burkholderiales bacterium | reverse complement strand
GAGCCGCGGGAACCGCTCGAGCAGGCGGTGTGAGCTCGCCCGAGCTGGGGTTCATTGAACCGACTCGCGCGCAGCAGTTTGATGCGTTCTGCCACACCTCAAACCCACACCGCTCGCGACACCGCTACTGGCACCGCTACTGACACCGCCACGGACACCCCGACTGACACTGCTACCGACATCGATAGGCCCACAGCCGCCCCAAGACTGGGTCAAGGCAAGTCGGCCTCCAAGGGAGAGAGTCCCAAGCGGGTGCTGGGGCCTATGTTGTTCAAATGGGCTTTGAGCGACTGCGGCTGCGCCGTCATCACCCCGGCGTACAACGTCGTGTTGCTGAGCACCTTTTTGACGTAGTCGCGGGTTTCGCTAAAGGGGATGTTTTCCACCCAAATGGCGCCTTCGCTGGCGGGCGCCTCACGCCATTTGCGCGCCCGTGAGGGCCCAGCGTTGTAGGCGGCGGCGGCCAAGGCCAAGGAGCCATCCAGGCTTTGCAGTACGAGCCCCATGTAGCCGGTGCCGATCGCCACATTGACCTCTTTGTCTTTGAGCATGGTGGGGCTGAACGGACTCAAGCCAATTTTCTTGGCGGTCCAAATCGCTGTTTTGGGCATGACTTGCATGAGGCCAGAAGCGCCCACCACCGACTTCACGTTTTTCACAAAACGGCTCTCTTGGCGCATGAGGCCGTAGACAAAGGCGGGGTCGATGGCGTTGCTTTGAGAGGCCGGCACCACCAGCTCTTTGAACGGGGTGGGAAACAAATAGTCGGTGTCCCACAAGGTGAGGGTTTTCTCAGCACTGTAGATACAGCGATCAAACACCTCGCGCTTGCAAGCCAACATGGCCGAGGCCAAGAGCTCGCTGTCGCTCAGTCGACCAGAGGCACCTTGGTCATTGACCAAGGTGGTGTTGTAGTTCCACTCTTTGGCGCCTGGGGACTGCAGCCCCAAATTGATCGCATAAAGCGCACGCTGCAGCCCCGGGTGGGCGTAGATCCAATGGATCTCTTGGGCGCTGGGCTGGGCAGGCTTGGCGGGCGGGGTGATTTTGCGACCCAGGTCTTCCAAGGCGAGTTGTTCATAAAAGCCGCGCACCGAGGCCAGTGTTTCGAGCTGCGCTGTGGCTTGTGCTTTGGACTTGGGATTGTTCGCGTGCAAGTTCAAACTGGCTTTGGCACCCCAATAAATCCAGGCAGGGTCTTTGCGGGTGTCTTCACTCATGGCCGCGATGGCTTGCTCGACCCGTCTCCAATTGGGGGAGGGTTGGGCTTTGAGGGCCAAACGGGTCCACCAAGTGAGCATTTCATCGTTCAAGTCAGTCTCCACGCTCACGTGCTCAAAGTATTGAACCGCATCGCTCTCAAAGCGCAGCGCCGATTGCACACCAGCAGCCCCCCACAGCCAATGCCGCTCTTGGGAGGTGAGGTAAGGTCCCCAGCGGGTTTGCAGCAACTGTGCGCATTGAGCGGGATCGGTGCTGGCCAGTCGCGCCAAGGCCATGACCACCAACTCCTGGGGGGCTTTGCCCGGGGCGGCCCATTGGTCTTTTAAGTAACGCGCGGGCTGAGTCCACAAGGCTTTGAGGGACCTCAAGTCGTCCGAGTGCACGATGCTCACCAAGTCGTGTGCCAAGCGCTGCTTGGCGTTGAAAGCGGCCCACCAGGCCTTTTGCCAGATCTCCAAGGGGCTCACGCGTTTGGCGTCGAACAAACGATCAACAACTTGGGTGCAGCCGTCGTCGGCCTCTTTTTGTTTGAGCCAGAGGGCTTTCATGACCGGTTCGAGTTCGGCCTTGGCCGCGGCAGTGGCCTCGGTCCACTGCACCATGAGGCCATAGCACTGCAGCTCGCGATCGTCGCGCATGCGAAACAAGGGGTACTGCTCGGCAAAGGTGGTCCAGTCGCGCCTTGAAGCCAGCAACAAGAGCCAGTCGTTTCTCATGCGGTCTTCGACATAGGTGCCAGCGAATTTGCCCAGGAAATCTTTGACCTCTTGCACACTCGCTTCGTTGAGCCGCGCGCGAAGGGTCCAATACGCCCCCCAAGGCTCGAGTGGGTGCTTGGCCAAGAGGGGCAACTGAAGGCTCAGGGTGTGAACGTCTGCGCGTTTGAAGGCTTGCTCCATCACCAAGATGGCGGCGTCACCCGCGCTGTTGGCGCTCTCGCTGCCGAGGCTGCCAAGGCTTTCAAAGGCCATGTTGTGGGCGAGTGGCGCGCCAAACGGGGCGGGGGCGTAGGCCGACGGGGGCGTGCCGGCGGCGGGTGTGGTGCTTGCCAACAGGGTGGACGGTGTGGGCAGCGAGGATTTGGGGGGGGAGGTGAGGACTGGCGTGTCCACGGTGGGGGTCTCGCGGGGGGGCAAGGACTGGGCGGGAGAGGCGAGGGCTGCCGCATTCACGGGCTGAGCCGCAGAGTTGGTGGTGGTTTTATTGGTGGCTTTATCGGTGACTTTGGCGGTGACTTTGGCCGTGGTTTTGACGCTGCCCTGGGTTACAGCGCTGGCTGAGACGTTGGATGTGGCCTTGGCTGTGGCGTTGATGGGGGGCGTTTTGGGGGTGTTTTTTTGACCGTTCTTCTGACCGTTCTTGTGGGCGGATTGGGGTGCGTTTTTGGGCGGGCGCTGAGCGTTGGGGGAAGACTCGGTGCTGGCAGTGGGGGCAGATGGCTCGTTCAAGGCCGCGGCCTTGTTCTCAAGGGCTGGGGCCAGGGCGGGGTTGTCGCTGGACGAGGAGCCGCTGGAGGCCTCTTGAGCCCAGGCGCCAGGGCTCATCACCAGCCAGGCCAGTGCCAATTGGGCCAAGAAGGCCAACAGGGTCAAGGGGGTCAATGAAGCGTTCGAGACCGCCAAGCGCTGAGGGGCGCCCAGCACGGACTCAAGGACAGGGTTGGAGGCGTTCTCTTTGTTCATTGAAGTTGTGGATCTCTCAGACTATCCTCGATAATAACGCCTGAAGCTCAAAACTCCCATCTTCCATGTGAAGATGCACAATCTGGGTCTCCAGCGGGAGGCCTGATCATGGAGGTGGTGGCTGTTAGCGTACGACGTGAATCCGAGTATTGCCCCGTGGAGCCTAAAAAAACATGACCCAAGCCTCAAAGAAAGCCTTGCGAGACCGCCTCTTACAAGAGCGCATGCAGCTGCCCGACCGACTCGAGCGCGCCGAGAGACTGCAGCGCGTCATGCGCATTTGGCTCCTAGGACGAGATGACACGGTGATTGGGGCCTACTGGCCGATCAAAGGCGAGTTTGACCCACTGCCCGCTTTGCACCGCTGGAAAGAAGACGGCGAGCTGCTCGATCAGCCGCTCAGGCGTCGCATTGGACTGCCGGTGGTGGACCCCGAGAGCAAGACCTTGAGTTTTCATGTGTGGTACCCAGGCTGCCCCATGCAAGAAGATGCCTACAACATCCCCAAGCCCAAGGACACCGAAACCATTGTGCCCACCTTGCTGTTTGTCCCGTGTGTGGGCTACGCAGCGGGTGGCTACCGGCTCGGTTATGGCGGGGGCTTTTATGACCGCACCTTGGCCTCTTTGGAGCCCAGACCCTTCACCGTCGGAGTGGGGTTTGCGCAAGGGTTCATTGAGGACTTTGAGCCCGAAGCGCACGACATGGCCTTGGACGCTTTGCTCAATGAGCACGGGGTGGTGTGGCCCATCGCTCCTCCAACACCCCGGCCTTTGTAGGACCAAGGCAAAAACGTCAATCAGGGCGCAGTGGCCATCAAGGCCTGAGCATCTTTGGCATAACGCGTGAGCCTGACCCTGGCTCGCTCGCGTTGTTGGGGGGTGGTGAGCGCATGAAAACGGCTCGAGGCTTGGCAGTTCATGTTCCAGCGCAAGGTGTTGTAGGCCCGCAGTGTGGGGTCAGCAGGATCGAGAAGTTTCTCAAGCCACTCGCGCACCACGGCTTGTGCCGCCTGAGCGGGCGCTGCTGGGGCAGAGGAGGACGCCGCAGCCCCAGCGTTTCGGTTGGCGTTTTGTTCACCCAAGCGTGGGTCTGCGCTCAAAGCGGTGAGCGAGAGGCCTTTGTCGGGTGTTTTTGACATCCCCCTCAAGATCTCGATGGTGTGAAGCGTCTCGTCTTGGCGGGCGTGTCTCAAGGCCAGACTTTTTTTCGCGTCATAGCCCGAGTCCTGGGCCAACTGGCGCAAGGCGTCCTTTTGCGTGGCGCTCAAGGTGCCGTAGAGGTCTTGGGCTTGCTCGATGCCTTTGTCGGTTTGCAGGTCAAGTCGTTCTTTGTCGCTCACTTGCAGCCACTCCTTGGCCCAGTCTTTGTTTTTTCGCTCAAACGCCTTTTGCAGGTGCTGGACTTGGGCGCGGCTGAGGCTGGCCAAGAAAACGGCCAAAGGCGCGCTCCACTGCTCGAGCCAGGCTTTGTGGGTGTCAGAGAGGGTTTGCACAAAGGCGCAACCCACCTCAGGCGCGATCTCACCACGGGCGAGGTCGGTCAATTGGTTGATGGAGGTCAAGTACAGGGGCAGCTGCTGGGTGCGGTGCCAAGCGAGGATGTCTTGCAATTGGGCCTTGACCCAGTCGCGTTGATCTTGCCGAAAATCAAGGTAGTCATCGAGCCACCAGTACACCAATTGGGGGGAGTTGTTGTAGAGCGACTGCACCACGCTGCATCCCGATAAAATCAAAGCCATGAGTGCCACACTTCCCACCCGGGCAAGGCGCCTGGGTGGTCCCCATCGATTCAAGCGCCTGAAGACGCTTGCCAAGGTGCTTGCCAGGCCTGCGCCTTCAAGCGGCTTGGGTGTGTGAGCGCTCGTGCGGCGAGTTGGGTGAGGCGCGAGTTGTTGATCGCTCCAAGAGCCCCCAACTGGGTCGATAATGGCGTGGTTCATCAAAGGATAAAAAAATGAGTGGGATGGATGTCGTCATCATGGCCGCGGGCAAAGGGACTCGGATGAAGAGTCGCACGCCCAAGGTGCTGCACACCTTGGGGGGATTGCCCCTGATTGAGCATGTTATCAAAGTCTCGCTCGCCTTGGGCGCGCGGCGCCAAGTGGTGGTGGTGGGCCATGGCTCAGCACAGGTGAAAGCGGCCTTGGCGCACCATGAGGCCTTGGCCTTCGCACTCCAAGAGCCCCAGCTCGGCACGGGACACGCCTTGCAAACGGCGGCCCAGCACCTGCCGGCCCTCACGCCGGCTGGCTGCACGCTGGTGCTCTCCGGGGATGTGCCCCTCATCGGTTTGAGCACCTTGGAGTCCTTGGTGCTCGCGTCTGAGCAGCAGCACTTGACGCTCTTGACCTTGAAGACCCCCCATCCGCAAGGTTATGGGCGGATTGTGCGCAGCCCCGCTGCGGGCCACCGCGTCATGGGCATCGTTGAAGAAAAAGACGCGAGCCCCCAAGAGCGCTTGATCGACGAGGTGTATGTGGGAGTGATGGTCATCCCCAATGCGCACTTGCACCGTTGGTTGGCCGCTTTGAACAACCACAACGCGCAGCAAGAATACTATTTGACCGATTTGGTCGCCATGGCTGTGGGCGAAGGCTTGGCGGTTCACACCCATGCTTGCTTGAACGCGAGCGAGGTGGCCGGTGTCAACGATCCTGAGCAACTCGCTGCTTTAGAGCGTGCTTTTCAGCTCAAAGTCGCTCAGCAATTGATGCGAGAAGGTGTGCGACTGGCCGACCCCGCGCGCATCGATGTGCGCGGTGAGTTGCAGGTGTCCCAAGATGTCGAGATCGATGTGGGTTGTGTCTTTGAGGGCCGGGTGGTGCTGGGTGAGGGGGTCAAGATCGGGGCGCATTGTGTGCTCTCCAACGCCCAGTTGAGTGCCGGTGTCCAGGTCAAGCCGTTTACCCATATTCAAGGCGAGAGTGCGTCGGCCTTGATCCAGGTGGGCGAGTCGTGCGAATTGGGGCCCTATGCACGGCTCAGGCCTGGGACGGTGCTCGAGCGCGATGTGCACATCGGCAACTTTGTAGAGATCAAAAATTCAAGTCTCGGGGTTGGCTCCAAGGCCAATCATTTGGCTTATGTGGGGGACGCGCAAATGGGCGCGAGGGTCAACTACGGTGCGGGCAGTATCACGGCCAACTATGATGGGGCCAACAAGCACAAAACCGTCATCGAAGACGATGTGCATGTGGGCTCCAATTCGGTCTTGGTCGCCCCGGTGCGATTGGGACAAGGCGGCACGGTCGGTGCGGGCTCGGTCATCAGTCGCGACACGCCCGAGGCCGCCTTGAGCGTCACGCGCGCCAAGACGGTGACTGTGGCCCATTGGAGCCGCCCTCAGAAAAAGGTCAACAAGTCTTGAAGAGGGGCGTGGCGTGTGGAGGTACCGATGGTGACCGATGTTGACCGAAGGTGAGCGGCGGCAAGCGCGGAGTCGCTGCGTGCCCTGAGCGCAGGCTCTACCCATAAAGCTGCCCTTCATCAAGAACGTTGGCTCAGCAACAAAGAAAAACCGTTCAAGGAGTGTAGGCATGTGTGGGATTGTGGCTGGGGTTTCCAATCAAAATATCGTCTCCGTGCTGGTCGAGGGACTGCAGCGCCTGGAGTACCGTGGCTACGACTCGTGTGGCGTGGCGGTTTTCAGTGCCCACG
>CAISQQ010000009.1 GCA_903887655.1 uncultured Burkholderiales bacterium | reverse complement strand
TCTGCTCATGGGTGTTTATTTTAAGGCAGTCTGGTGCCCCGGCGCGTACTTTTTTCTAGTGCATCTGTGCGCAGATCAGGCCCAAGGCCTTGATCAGCGGATCGTTTTCTTCTGAGCTGCCAATGGTCAGTCGCAAGCACCCCTTCAAAACCGGGTGCATTTTGGAGACATTCTTGACCAAAATGCCATGGACCTTCAAAGCCTCGAAGACCTTTTGAGCGCCTGCATCAGAGGGGTCCAGCCCCAAGCGCACCAGCATCATGTTGGCCTGACTTGCATAAGGCGTGAGGCCAGAAATATTTTGCAGCGCCGTGAAGAGCCGCTCCCGCTCCCACTTGATTTGCTCGGCTTGGGCCTCAAACACGGCTCGGTGCTCGAGGGCAAAAGACGCGCATGCGGCGTTCAAGACGCTCACATTGTAAGGGGGCCTCACCTTGTTGAGTTCCTCCACCCAAGGGCTTTGGGCCACCAAGTACCCCAGTCTCGCCCCGGCCAAACCAAACTTGGACAAGGTGCGCATCAAGATCACTTGCGCATTGGCGCTGGGATCGTCTCTCATGCGCGAGAGCCACGAGTCCCCAGAAAACGGCGCGTAGGCCTCATCCAGCACCACCACACCCGCGTAGCGGCTGACCCGCTCAATGATGCGCTCTATGGCCCCAGCCTCCCACAAATTGGCGGTCGGGTTGTTCGGATAGGCCAAGTACACAATGCACGGCTTGTGCAAATCGATGGCGTCGAGCATTTTGGGGACATCCAGCTCAAAATCTTCCCTCAAGGGCACGCCCACATAGGTCAAGCCCATCAATTGCGCGCTCATGGCGTACATCACAAAGCCGGGCTCTGGCGCCAAGACGACGGCGCCCTTTTTCATGCAGGCCACTGACAAGAGCGAAATCAACTCGTCCGAGCCATTGCCAAGCATCAAGTCGTGCCCTGCAGGCACGCCCACATAGTCCACCAACTGCGCCTTCAAGGCCTCAATGCCTGGACCGGGATAGCGGTTGAACTCCAAGGCCCCCAAGGTTTGACCCAACTGGGTTTGCAAGTCTGCGGGCAAGGTGAAGGGGTTCTCCATCGCATCCAACTTGATCATCCCTGAGGAGGACTGCACATGGTAAGCCGACAAGGCCTTGACCTCATCTCGAATGACACGCAAATCGGGCACGCTCTGCTTTGAATTCATGGTCTGGGTGTTTTGAAAAAATTGAACATCAACGTGACAGACAGGCGCCCTAGCCGTTGGGGGCTTGCAACTGTTTCAAGAGCGCAAGATCCTCGGGGCCCAAATCTGACGCCTCCTCTTTGAGCCTCATCTCGGCCGCTTTGGCATGCGCGTTCAAGCCTTCGCCATGGGCGAGCACGCTGGCAATGCGACCCAAGTGCTGTGCACCTATTGCACTCACTTCGATCAAGCTCGAGCGCTTTTGGAAATCATACACCCCCAAAGGCGAGCTAAAACGCGCCGTGCTTGAGGTGGGCAAGACGTGGTTGGGGCCCGCACAATAATCCCCCAAAGACTCGCTCGTGTAAGCCCCCAAAAAGATCGCCCCCGCGTGTTTCAAATGGGGCTCCCAAGCATGGGGATCGCGAGAGGAAATCTCCAAGTGCTCCGGTGCAATGGCGTTGCTGATCTCACACGCCTCCTCCATGCTGCGCGTGTGAATCAACGCACCCCGGTTGTTGATGGATTTCAAAATGATGGGGGCTCTGGGCATGGTGGGCAACAGTCTTTGCATGGCGGCCAGCACACGCTCAATGTAGGCCTCATCCGGACAGAGCAAAATGCTTTGCGCAAGTTCATCGTGCTCGGCTTGAGAAAACAAATCCATGGCCACCCAGTCAGCGGGCGTCGTGCCATCGGCCAAGACCAAAATCTCACTCGGCCCGGCAATCATGTCAATGCCCACGGTCCCAAACACGCGTCGCTTGGCGCTCGCCACATAGGCGTTGCCTGGCCCCGTGATTTTGTCCACCTTGGGCACCGTCTCGGTCCCATAGGCCAAGGCCCCAACCGCCTGCGCGCCGCCAAGCGTGAACGCGCGGTGCACGCCCGCCACATGGGCGGCGGCCAAGACCAAGGCGTTTCTCTCGCCACGCGGTGTGGGCACCACCATCACGATCTCGCCCACGCCGGCGACGTGCGCTGGAATGGCGTTCATCAAGACGCTTGATGGGTAGGCCGCTTTGCCCCCGGGCACATAAATGCCCACACGGTCCAAGGCCGTCACCTTTTGTCCAAGCAAGGTGCCGTCCTCGTCTTTAAAGCTCCAGCTCTCACCACTGGCTTTTCTTTGGGCCTCGTGGTAGCGGCGCACGCGCTCAGCGGCCGCCTGCAACGCCTCTTTTTGAGCCGCTGGCAAGGCCTTGAAGGCCGCCTCAAAATCTTCAGGCCCCAAACTCAACTCGCTCATGCTGCTGGCGTCGATGCCATCGAGCTCGCGCGTGTAGTCAAGAAGTGCCGTGTCCCCTTGTGCTTTCACTCGCGCCAAAATGCCCTGCACGCGCACTTCAATGGCCTCGTCCGTGTCCGCAGACCAATGCAGGCGTGCTTTAAAGTCGCGCTCGAAATGGTCTTGGGTGCTAGAGAGTCGTAGGGGAGTGAGTTTCATGGTGGATCAAACGTGTTTGACGAAGAGACAAAAAAATATCTGCGTGCTCTAGCGCGATTCAATCGCTTTAGAAAAAGCTTCAATGAGCCCTTTGATGTGCGCTTGTTTGAGCTTCAAGGCCGCTTGGTTGACCACGAGTCTGGAGCTGATGGGCATGATGTGCTCCACCTCCACCAAATGATTGGCCTTCAAGGTGCTGCCCGTTGAGACCAAGTCCACAATGGCATCGGCCAAACCCGTCAAAGGCGCGAGCTCCATGCTGCCGTAAAGTTTCACCACATCCACATGCACGCCTTTGCTGGCAAAAAAATCCTTGGCAATGTTGACGTACTTGGTCGCCACTTTTAAGCGAGAACCTTGCCGCACCACCGCCTCGTAATCAAAATCGGCACGCGTGGCCACACTCATTCGGCACTTGGCAATTTTTAAATCCAGGGGCTGATAGAGTCCAGCCCCCCCGTGCTCAATCAAGGTGTCCAGTCCCGTGACGCCCAAGTCGGCCCCCCCATACTGCACATAAGTGGGCACATCAGAGGCACGCACCAAGACCACGCGCACGTGCGC
>CAISQQ010000008.1 GCA_903887655.1 uncultured Burkholderiales bacterium | reverse complement strand
GCCACCGCATCGATGCTGATTTTGTTTCAATTTTTCTTCAAAGCCATGGGTTTTCACAAACTCTATTCTTTTGTCTATGAGGACAACCCGCATTCACTCAAAGGAACGCTGCACTTGGGCTTTCAGCGTGAGGGCCTCTTGAGAGAGCACCTCATGGACCCCGCCACCGGTCAATTTGTGAATTTGATCCAAACAGGATTGTTGGCCTCCGAGGTTGACTCCCCAAGCAACAAAAGGCTCATGGAGCGATTACTCACCTAAGCCACCAAGATGGCGCGTTAGCTTTCTTTGACGAAGGTGTTGGTGAGGTGTCCAAGCCCACTGATCTCAATATCCACCACGTCTCCATTGACCAAATTGGGGGACGATCCATCGGTGCCCATCCACATGACGTCCCCGGGCCACAAGGTGAGGTAGCGGGTGATTTCCACCAGAAATGTGGGAACGTCAAAAATCATCGCGTTGGTGGGATAAACCGTGGAGGTCACGCCATTGACCTTGACGGTTGTGGTGGCGTTGTTCGGGGAAAACTCGGTGTCGATCCAGGGGCCCATCGGTTTGAAGGTGTCGGTGTTTTTGCTGCGCCAAAACGTTCGGTCACTGCGCTGCCATGTGCGCTCACTCACATCGTTGCCAATGGTGTAGCCCAAGACGCAGGACAGCGCATTGTCGCGCGTCAAGTGTTTGGCTTTCTTGCCAATCACCACCACCAACTCACCCTCGTAATGGATCTTTTCGGTGGCATCTTTCGGAATCACCACGTTCTCTAGGTGTGCGATCAGTGCGTTGTTGGCGCGGTAGCCGATGTCGGCTTGGGTGGGCAGCACGGGTTCAATGCCTTGTTTTTTTGCGGTCTCGATCACGTGCTCGGCGTAGTTGAGTCCAGCGCAATAAAAGGTGCGAGGCACCACGGGAACTTCAATCTTGACGTCTTCAAGCGATCGAACAATGCCCTCTTTTTCATAGCCGTCAAAGGGGTTGCCCAAGACTTGCTCAATGCGCTCGCCTTGCAGCAAACCGTAGTGAGTTTGGTGATCAAAGGTGTAGCGTATCCATCGCATGCTGTTTTCTCCTCAAGGTGTCGATCAAGGTCGGATCCGTCTCGTGGAGCCGATGAAGTCAAGGGGACAAATCCGCCGCATGGCTCTCATTGGATTGCCCACCAGCACCCTGTTGGATACTCACTGCATCTTGAACATGGGGCACTTGTGCATCGGCTCGCCGATGAAACAATGCCAAGAGCGCGGATGCCGCTCGATGGGGCATTGTAAGTCCAGTCTTGGCGGGGTGAGACCACCGCAACAACGCGCAGTGCGGCAACAGTTGAAGGGATGTGGAGCCCAGGCAGCGGTGAACCCGAACGCCTTTGAGCTTTGCCCTCTATGCGGATGGTGAGGTCTTTTGACTGGTTTTCGTCAGCCTCAACAGTTGATTCCATGGGCGTCCAGTCTGGCCAAGAGGTCCTCACCCCTGGATCCACGCAGTCAGCCCTCATCGGTCTTGGACGCCGAGGGGTTTCTTGCGCCAAGGGTTTGGAAGCGCAAACGGCAGTCCTTGATGAGAGAGTTGTTTCACCAATCAATTGGGGTTGATGGGGATGACGCTGCGCGCCAAGAGGGCTAAACTTGCTCATTCGCGCGCACGCTCCATACACCTGAGGACGTGCTTATCTCCTGTCTAGACCCCGAGTCGCAACGTTTGAGTTCCATGAAACAATTGACCACGATCTTGATGCTCTTTGGGATGGGTGTTGTGTTTGCTGCCCAACCCTCGCTCACCACGATTGTGGTGCCCTATTCGACAGGCACTGGCATTGATGCGGTCTCCAGGATCATTGCGCCGCATTTGTCCGAGTTGCTCGGCCGCCCCGTCTTGGTGGACAACAAAGCGGGTGCCAGTGGCAATATCGGCGCCGATTATGTGGCGAAATCCAAGCCCGATGGCAGCGTGCTCATGATCACGGTGAACACCTTCAATGTGACCCCAGCCCTATACAAAAAGTTGCCCTATGACCCCAATGCCGACTTCACGCCCATTGGGAAGATTGGTGTGAGTTTGCTCGCTTTGGTGATCAATGCCAACGTGCCAGCGCAAAACTTCGATGAGTTCAAGACCTTGATGTTGGCCAAACCCGGTGCGTTCAACTACAGCTCTTCGGGGGCTGGGACCGCCCAACACCTCTCCATGGAGGTGCTCAAGAAACGGTTTGGCTTTGATATCGTTCATGTGCCCTACAAAGGGGCCACCGGAGCGATCACCGATTTGCTGGGCGGTCAAACTCAAATGATGATGATGCCGGTGCACACGGCCATGCCGTTTTTGCGCAGCGGAAAAATAAAAATGATCGCCATCGCGGGCGATACCCGCTCGAGCTACGCGCCTACAGTGCCCGCCTTGTCTGAGCTGGGTGCAGGCAGCCTCGATTTGATCGTGACCTTTTGGATGTCGGGCCCTGCGGGCCTGCCCCCAGAGGTGGTCAACCAGTTGAACGCAGGCTTGAAGGTCATCTTGAGCTCACCCGAGGTCAAAGAGCAATTCAACGCGCAAGGCATCATCCCTGAGCTCAGCACCCCAAGCGCCTTGGGTGATTTTGTTAAAAAAGACATTGAGCGCTGGAAGACTTTTGTGAAAGAGCAAAACTTTAAATTCGAG
>CAISQQ010000007.1 GCA_903887655.1 uncultured Burkholderiales bacterium | reverse complement strand
CTGTTGCCGACTGGGAGAAGCTCTCACGCCGGTCATGCGCATCTTCTCAACCCCTTTGGTGTTGGTGGTCAACCCGTCGGTCAAAGCCAGAACACTCAAAGAGTTTTTGGCACTGGCCAAATCTGAGCCCGACAGCTTGACCTATGCTTCGGGTGGGCCTGGCTCCATTACCCAACTCTTGGGCGAATTGGTCAAAGCCAAAGCCGGCATCGCCATCCAAGAAGTGCCCTACAAAGCCATCGGCGCAGAGCTGCCCGACGTCATGGCCGGTCACGTGAACGCGGCCTACTTGGCCCCAGTGGTCGTGGCTCAATTGATCAAATCGGGCAAACTGGTGGCCTTGGGGATTTCTTCTCCCAAGCGACTGGGCCTGTTGGCTGACGTGCCCACCTTTGCTGAGGCGGGCCTACCCAATGTCGAAGCAGCCGGATGGAATGGGATATTTTTACCCGTGGGTACACCGGCACCCGTGGTGAGCCGGGTGTTCAAAGAATTCACCAAAGCCTTGAGCTCAGCGGCGGCCAAAGCACACGGCGCCGAGATGGGCTATGAATACGGCAGCGAAAGCCCCGAAGAGTTCAGTCTCTTTATCAAGTCAGAAATCAGCAAATGGGGACAAGTGGTCAAAGACGCCAAGATCAAAATGGAGTAGTCTCTTGACGCTTGCCTTCTCGTTCTGGGCCCAAATCGACTGCGGATTTGGGGGCGTGAGCCGCATTCCATCCCACCCCCCATTGGCATTGAAGGCCCAGCTTTGAGTCAACCAAGCCAATCATTGAGCCTGACACGATGACCTGAACATCACAACCCCTTTTGGTGCTGCCCGACCTTTGGAGTCCTCACCGCCTCTCACGCCGCGATCCTGTCTTTCAGTGTCACCCCATTCACATTCAACATTCAACCCTCAGCCGCATCCACCATGAGTCCAACCACCCCACCCAACACCGAGCACACCAGCGCCCATTACTTCTTGGAGGGCTTGGTCGAGTCCGGTATTGAGTACTTGTTTTGCAATTTGGGCACCGATCACGCCACGCTCATTGAAGAGATGGCCAAATTCAAAACGCTCGGTCGACCCATCCCCCAACTCATCACCTGTCCCCATGAAAACGTGGCTATTCACATGGCGGGCGCCTTTGCCGCCATGACCGGCAAGGGCCAAGGGGTGCTGGTGCATGTGGATGCGGGCACCGCCAACGCCGTCATGGGGATGCACAATTTGATGCGCTCAAGGCTGCCTGTCTTGTTGATGGCCGGTCGCGCGCCCTACACCGTGCGCGGAGAGCTCGTGGGTTCTCGGGACAACTACGTGCACTTTGTGCAAGACCCCTTTGACATGGCCAGTCTCGTTCGACCTTACACCAAGTGGGAGTACAACTTGCCCTCAGGTGTGGTGAGCAAAGAGGTGCTGCGCCGCGCTCACAGCGTCATGCACAGCGACCCACCCGGGCCCGTGTTCTTGAGCTTACCGCGTGAGACCCTGACCCAACAGTGGCCAGAAAATCAAGTGCACTCCTTTAGCGCACAAGATTATGGCAGCGTCCTCTTGGGCTCTTCGTCACTGAGTCAACTCCAACGCACAGCCGAGCAACTCCTCGCGGCCCACAACCCCATGCTGGTGACATGCTATGCCGGCAGGACCGAGCGCGGCTTTCATGCGCTCAGTGCGCTTGCCGATTTGGTGGGCATCCGCGTGTACGAAGCCAGCCCCACCCACAACAACATTTCTCGCGATCACCCCTGGTTTTGTGGCTTCGATCCCGCCAGTGCCATGGCCAATGCCGATCTGGGCCTGCTCATTGATGTGGATGTCCCGTGGTTGCCCAAGTATGTGCAGCCCAAGCTCGAAACACCCTGGATTCATATCGACATCGATCCCATCAAAAAGGATTTCCCACTCTGGGGCTTTGCCACCCAAACCCGCATTCAAACCAACAGCGCTGAGTGGCTTGAGGACTTGATCACGGTGGTTCAAGGCATGATCACGCCTGCCCACCAAACCCGCCGCCAAGAACGCTTGCAAAGCGTGGCCGCTTTACAAGACGCTCGTGCCCAGAAACTGAGGAAAGAAGTCGAACTCCCCAGTCAAGCTGGCGAGGTCAATCCCGCGTTTCTCATGCACACCTTGGCTCAAATGCTTGACAGCGAGGATGTGGTGGTCAATGAAGCCATCCGCCATGCCCCGACCTTGCTCAACCACTTGAAGAGAAACACCCCCAAGACACTTTTTGCCTCAGCCGGCGGGGGACTGGGCTACAGCGGCGGGATGGCGCTGGGTTTTAAATTGGCCAACCCCAAGCACCGTGTGGTTCAAATTGTTGGCGACGGGGGGTTTCACTTCAGCACCCCCACCTCGGTCTATGCCGTGGCCCAAGCCGAAGGCCTGCCCATCTTCACCGTCGTGCTCGACAACGGGGGATGGCAAGCGGTCAAAGAGGCAACCTTGAGGGTCCACCCCGATGGCTATGCCGCCCAGTCTCAGGACTTCCACGCCAGACTGCGCGGCGAGCACCGACAGTTTGAAATGGTGGGGGCCGCTTTTGGCGCCCACGCTGAGCGAGTCAATGAGGCCAGCGAGCTCAAAGCGGCCATTGCCCGAAGTCTGCAAGCCCTTGATCACGGTCAATCGGTGGTCATGGTGGTGAGCATTCCCAAGCTCTATGTTGGGGCTTAATTGAGGGGCCAAGCCTCAGGTGATGTTGTTTCAATTTATTCCCACTTGATCCATGCTAAATTTACTTCTCTTATTGACCTTGCCCGAAACGGTGAGACTGCAGTACTACAACGGCCTGAAATCTCGAATTCCCAAGCTCAACATCAACATCGAGGACCACCACAGCAAGGTGAGTCCCTTTATTGAACAAGCCGATGTGCT
>CAISQQ010000006.1 GCA_903887655.1 uncultured Burkholderiales bacterium | reverse complement strand
GTTCCTCCCGTGGACAGTATGCAAGATATGCGTGCTGAAATGTCAGCTTTGCTTGAAGAAATGGGCATTCCAGTTGAAGTGTTCCACCACGAAGTGGCGGGCGCTGGTCAAAACGAAATCGGCACCAAATTCTCCACATTGGTTGAGAGAGCAGACTGGACGCAAAAACTCAAATATGTGGTTTGGAACGTGGCCCACGCTTATGGCAAAACAGCCACTTTTATGCCCAAGCCTCTCGTGGGTGACAATGGGTCTGGCATGCACGTTCACCAGTCCATTTGGAAGGGTGGCAAAAATCTCTTCGCCGGTTCTGGCTATGCGGGCTTGAGCGATACGGCCTTGTACTACATTGGCGGTGTGATCAAGCACGCTCGTGCTTTGAATGCCATCACCAACCCCACCACCAACAGCTACAAGCGTTTGGTCCCAGGCTTTGAGGCGCCAGTCAAGTTGGCTTATTCCAGCCGCAATCGTTCAGCGTCGATTCGCATTCCTTTTGTCGCGAGTGAAAAAGGCCGTCGCATTGAGGCTCGTTTCCCAGACCCCATGGCCAATCCCTATTTGTGCTTTGCCGCATTGATGATGGCGGGCTTGGATGGCATTGAGAACAAGATTCATCCTGGTGAAGCCGCCACCAAAGACCTCTACCATTTGTCACCCGAAGAGGACGCCTTGGTCCCAACCGTGTGCCACAGCTTGGATCAGGCCTTGGAGTATTTGGACAAAGACCGTGCATTCTTGACCAAGGGCGGTGTGTTCACCGACAGCATGATCGACGCCTACATCGAGCTCAAAATGGGCGAAGTCACGCGTTTCCGTCAAGCGACCCACCCCATTGAGTATGACATGTACTACTCACTGTAAGAGGTTGAAGGCTCCCTTGGGGGTCTGAACAAAAAAAGGGGCGGCAGCATTGACCGTCCCTTTTTTTTGAGCTTTGATTTTGCACTGTTCACACCACCCAAAGGGAGAGTGAGCGTAACCAAGGGATGAGAGTAGCCCGAATATTGCGGGGACGACTTACTCTTTAGAGCTCATCTGTTTGAAGGAGACCAACGACCATGAACGCCAACAACTCTGCCCCTTTGGCCGTGAAGTCCAGTACAAAGACCACTTTGTCCTTGGAGGCTTTTCACTTATTGGCCACCTTGCTCCTGATGGTTGATGATGCAGGGGTGGTCGTCTTTGCCAATGCGGCAACGCAAGAGGTCTTGGGGCTCCCAAGGAGGTCCATTGAAGGACAACTGTTTGAAAAGCTATTCCTTGAGCCACAGAAAATCTCTGCGGCCATCCAGAATGCACGACAAGAACATGCATCGGTGTTGAGGTTCGATGCCCATTTAAAAAGAAGTGCGGCTGAGTCCATGCCTGTTCACGTGGTGGTCTCCCCCACAGACACGCAAGGACAAGTCTTATTTGAGCTGTTGCCGCTGGAGCAGCAGGCCCGAAAGGAAAGAGAAGACCGAATTTTGGATCAAGCGCAGGCCAACAAGGAGTTGATCCGCAATTTGGCCCATGAAATCAAAAATCCCTTGGGTGGCATTCGTGGAGCCGCTCAGTTGTTGCAAATGGAAATTGTGTCCAAGGACTTGGTTGAGTTCACCCAAGTCATCATCCGGGAGGCCGACCGCTTGCAGACCCTGGTGGACCGGTTATTGGCACCTCACCGTCGTCCACGTGTGGTCTCGGATGTCAATATCCATGAAATCTTTGAGCGGGTGCGCTCCCTCATCTTGGCTGAATTTCCCAAGGGCTTGAAGGTGCAGCGGGACTACGACACTTCGCTGCCCAACTTCCGCGGCGACTTGGAGCAAATCATCCAAGCCATTCTCAATATTGCGCACAATGCGGCCCAAGCGCTGACAGAGCGGATTGAGCAAGGGGACGCGGTCATCATCTTGAAGTCCAGGGTGGCCAGGCAAATTTCTTTTAGCAACCAGCGCTTCCGATTGGCACTGGAATTGCATGTCATTGACAATGGTCCTGGGGTTCCAGCGGAGATCAAAGATCGGCTGTTTTCTCCCTTGGTCTCAGGTCGTGATGGTGGATCGGGTTTGGGTTTGAATTTGGCTCAATCGTTTATCCAACAGCACCACGGTTTGATTGAGTGTGAGAGTATCAAAGGAAGAACAGATTTCAAGATCTTGATCCCTTTGCAGTAAGGCGTTGTTTTCCAGTAAAGTTTGACCATGCAAGGCGTTGACTAAAAAATGAAACCGATTTGGATCGTCGATGATGATCAATCCATCCGCTTTGTGCTTGAAAAAGCACTGTTGCGTGAAGGCTTACCCACCCGCAGCTTCACCAATCCACGCGAGGTGATGTTGGCCTTGGAAGGTATCCTCCAAGAGGATCAACCTCAGGTGCTGGTGAGTGATATTCGCATGCCTGGGGGTTCAGGTCTTGATTTGCTCACCCAAATCAAGGCCAAAGTCCCTGGTGCAGCGGTCATCATCATGACTGCTTATTCGGATTTGGACAGTGCGGTCTCATCCTTTCAAGGCGGAGCGTTTGAGTACTTGCCCAAGCCGTTTGATGTGCCCAAAGCGGTGGAGCTCATCCGACGCGCGTTGCAAGAAAGTCAACGCGAGAGCGTCGGTACTTATGTCTCCGAGGTGGCTCCTGAGATGCTGGGACAAGCACCCGCGATGCAAGATGTCTTTAGAGCGATTGGTCGTTTGTCGCAAAGCAATGTGACCGTCATGATCACGGGAGAGTCGGGGTCGGGAAAAGAGCTGGTTGCTCGAGCCCTGCATAAACACTCCGTTCGTCACCAAGGCACCTTTGTGGCCATCAATACCGCAGCCATTCCGAAAGATTTACTGGAAAGTGAATTGTTTGGCCATGAGCGGGGCGCTTTCACGGGTGCCCAAACCATGCGCCGCGGCCGCTTTGAGCAAGCCGAAGGGGGTACCCTCTTTCTCGATGAGATTGGCGATATGCCCTTTGATTTGCAGACTCGACTGCTTCGTATTTTGAGCGACGGCAATTTCTACAGAGTGGGCGGGCACACCAGTATCAAGGCCAACGTGCGTGTGATTGCGGCAACACATCAAGACTTGGAGGAGCGCGTTAAGGCCGGTGTGTTTCGCGAAGACTTGTACCACCGCTTGAATGTCATTCGGTTGCGCTTGCCGGCACTGCGTGAGCGGCGAGAGGATGTCCCCGTATTGACTCGACATTTTTTACAGCACAGTGCCGTCCAACTCGGTGTTGACCCCAAGCGCATCACAGATTCTGCCATCCATATTCTTCAGCAATTCAATTTTCCAGGCAATGTGCGTCAACTCGAGAATATCTGTCACTGGCTGAGCGTTATGGCCCCAGCTCAGTTGATTGAACCCAAGGATCTTCCGCCCGAAGTGTTGAGTTTCTTCGCGTCCTCTCAGGGCGCCAGTCCTGTCATGGCGCTTCAAAGCAGTTCGGGGCTGCAACTCTCCAGTGAGAGTGCATCTGGCACGATGGACACTCACCTTGAACGGGCGGGTGACTCAACGGGTCTGGGCAGAGATTTTCAACGCCACGGACTAGACAATGTGTTTGGCAATGTGGCCTTGATGCCAAGTGATGCGAGTGACTCTGCCCGTTATGCCCCGAGCCCATCTGCAGATTTGCTGCGGGGTCAATCCGGTGTCAACCCACTGGCGCCCATTGGATTGAACAGTTCGATTGAGTTGGCTCATCCGCATGTCCAAGCATTATCGAGTACCAGCGCAGACCCCGCAGACTGGGAGCGACTCTTAGAGCATGAGGCCAGTGCTTTGTTGTCGCTTGGTTTGGGCGATGTATGGGATATTTTGAGCAAGCGGTTTGAAGCCAAGCTCATCCAGACCGCACTGAGCAATACTCGGGGTCG
>CAISQQ010000005.1 GCA_903887655.1 uncultured Burkholderiales bacterium | reverse complement strand
TCCTTTTTTTCTTCTTTCTTTTCTTCTTTTTTCTCATGCGCCAAGGCACTCGTGCTCAACAAGAGGCCCGAGCTCACGCCCAGACTCAAGGTGCAACTGAGTGCGAGCCAAACGGTGGTGGGCAGCAAGAGCTTGGTTAAAAAGCAAGGTGTGGTGTTCATAGGTCAAAGGTGTTGAGTAGGGGAATCGACCCGAGAGGCCAAGACTTGAATGGGGCTTGAGTTCTTGAGGGTGAGCTGTGGCCATAAGCCCCACACCCCCACAATCCGGACAATCCGCACAAAGGGGTCGACCTCAAGACCAGTGAGTTGCCTCTGGGCGAGCCTTGCCAAGTCGGCTCCAAAGGGGTCAATCCACCGAGTAGCAAGTCGTGTTGGAGTAGAGTTTGCCCTTGGGAGTCACGCATTGCTGGGCGACAACTTTGCGAAACATGTCTGACAGGAAGTAGGAGCGATAGACACCCCCATTTTTGGGGATCAGGTTGACACTTCGAAAGACAAAGCATGCGCTGTCCATCATGCAGTTGTTGAGGTCCTTGTTGGTGAGGTACATCTGCACGCTCAGGCGCCCGGGCGTCAAGCTCTTGGGAGTCCCCATGGTCACCACACACTGTGATCCATTGATCAAGGGAAATTCCACCAATTCGCTGAAATAGTTCATCTCCGCGGTCACCAACTCTTGAAACCAAGGTGCCAGCACGCCTTTGCAATCAAAGAAGGTGAGCCGGTCGGACTCATGGATGGCTTGCGTGATGGGTTTGTTCTTCTTGTCGAGCAGCAGCATGGGCTCCTTGCCCGATGTGGGGGGGTGTGCTTTCAAGGACTCCACAGGGGCCACGCCAAAGGGCTTGGCGTTGTCACTGCTGTGGTCGCGCGTTTCCCATGAATTGGGACTGGTGGAGTGGGTCGAACTGCTCGCCTGGGCGGAAGTGCTGGCGCTGGTGTCGCGCTCTGGCGACTTGCTGCTCGGATAAGGCTTGAACTGAGGCACAGGGCGATCTTGCGCCCAGCTTGGCAAGAGCGCCAACATTGACCACAAGCAAAAGGCTATTAAAAGGTGACGCATAGGCTCATGATTTTAGGACTTGGAGTCGATACAATGATGGCTGATAGGGACAGGCTCACTGGGGGGCAGGCCCGTCATGCAAGCTTGCATGAAGCTTGCCGACCCTGGAGCGCACGCATTTGGATGAAAGTGTAACTGAAAGTGCACTGATTTTGTGGGTTTTGTGCGGCCGAGCCCCTTCATCCCTTGGGGTTGGATGAGCGCCTTGATGCTCGCGGCCGTGTTTGGCCTTGATTAAATTGGAACCAAAACCTCGTATGTGGATGAACACCTCCCCTCCATCGATTTCGGCCTTTTACGGCTCCAAGCTCCGTCAGGAGGTCTTGCGCCTCGCGGGGGTTGGGCGTGCTCGGGGTGTTGTTTGGGTGCTTGGTGTTGTGGCCATCGTGATCGCCTCGGGGTTCTTGAGTGCTTGTGGATCGGGCAAGGGCAGTGAGCCCTCAACACCTGCGCCCGCGCCCGCGCCCATCGACCCCCCAGTGCCAACACCCACACCGCTACCGCCCGCACCACCCTCGAGTGTGTTTTCAACCTCCTACGAATACAAACAAGATGCCCGGGCCATGGCCTCGACAGCGGTGTTTTCCTCCAATCTGTTGGGGCTCAAGATCCTCGATGCAGACAGCCGAAATGCGGTCACCTTTGGCGACTACTTTCGTGAAGGTGTGGGGCATTATTCTGCGTTTGTCATGGTCAACAACCCAGGTGGGTTGGGTTCGGCCCACTTCTTTCAAAACCAAGCCGGCGTGTGGGTAGACAAAACCAGCAGCATTTTGAAAGACATGAGCGGCTGCCAAACGGCTACGTTTGCCATCACGGCAGACTTCAATGGGGACCATCGGCATGATGTCTTGGTCACCTGCAAGGGCACCCCCAACAATGGAAAAGAGGCGCAAATCCTTTATTTGAGCAACGACGCCACGGGGGTCTACCAAAAGGTGTTTTTGCACAATCCGGCCATGATCAATTACCAATTCAAGGCCGAGCAAGCGGCAGCGGCCGACTTGAATGGCGACGGCTTGATGGATTTGGTGGTGGCCGACCCCAACCAGCCCGCCATTGTGCTCATGGCGCAAAAGAGTGCGGTGAGCAGCGATGTGTCCTTTGTCCAAGTCACCGACCGCATCATCGACAGCGCGAGCAATCCCATGCTGCCCACTCAACTGCATGGGGTACAAATCATCCCCTACCCCGGTGCTGCCAAGCGTTTGGATTTGATTTTGATGGGCGGGTTAATCAACAACAATGTGGGGACCAAGGGCAATGGTCTGCCCACGTTGTGGATCAAGGGCTCGGCCGACACCACCGTGACCTTGAGCCCCCAAGCTGGCACCTTCTTTTACAGCAACAGTGGCTACGCTCAAGGCTTTCCCATCACCACCATGGAGAGCACCGATGTGTTTTATGAGCCTGGGTTTTTCTTCTTGAATTTGCAAGACCCCGCCCACACCCAAATGCGCGTGGCCAGGATTTCCGAGAGCACCTGGGTGGAGACCTTGCCCTCCATGACCTTGGCCGCCACGTATGGGGACGGCATCAGTTTGCAAGTCATTCGCAACAGTGCTGGCAAAATTGTGGTCTACGACGGTGACTGTAAGCCTCAGGCCCAAGCGGTGAGCACCTCGCGCTGTTCATTCATCACCCAATGATCGAGGGCTCGGCCCCCCTGTCCCTAAAAGCGGCTGCAGCGAGGAGTTGCTTCTCAATCTGGTCTCGCGCCCCATCCTAGGCTGGCTCATGAGGCCTCATCGGCCATTGAGTTGTGAGTGAACTTGGGCGTGTCGCCAGGCGTTTTGCGCCAACGGCCGGGCTCGTTTGGCCGCATTTTGGGCCTGCTCGGAGCTGGCGGTGCCCGCCTCAATGCGCTTGGCAATGCCTTGCAAAATCGCGGCCATGCGAAACATGTTGTAAGCCAGGAAAAAATGCCAGTCCCCTTCAAGCCGATCGGGCGAGATCAGCTGCGTTTTGTTGCAATACCACTGGATGTATTGCTGCTCGCTGGGGATCCCCAGTGCCGCCAAATCCAAGCCAGCCAGGCCGCGAAACTCGTCAGGCGCAATGTGCCAGGCCATGCAGTGGTAGCTGAGGTCGGCCAATGGATGCCCAAGCGTCGAGAGCTCCCAGTCGAGCACCGCTCGCGCTTTCAGGGTCTTCTCGTCAAAAATCAAATTGTCCAGTCTGAAGTCACCGTGCACCAAACTCACCCGCTGCTCAAGAGCGAGCTCGGGCATGTTCACTGGCAGCCACTGCATCAGCTGGTCCATCTCGGCGATCGGTTCGGTGATGGAGGTGATGTACTGCTTGCTCCAGCGTGCGATTTGCCGCTCGAAATAATTGCCCGCACGGCCGTAGTCACTCAGGCCCACGCGCTCCAAGTTCACCAAATGCAAGTCGGCCAAGACTTCATTCATGCTCTGAAAGACTTGGGTGCGCTGCGCCGGCGCTAAGCCGGGCAACTCTGGCGCCCAAAACACCCGCCCCGGTACATAACTCATCAGATAAAAAGCGCGACCAATCACACGCTCGTCTTCACACAAGGCGAGCATTCGTGCCACTGGAACCGCCGTGTCTTGCAAAGCGCGCATCACTTTGAACTCGCGCTCAATGGCGTGGGCCGAGGGCAGCAATTGGGACGCCGCGGCGGGCTTGGTGCGCATGACCCACTGTGCGTTGTCCGCCTTGATCAAATAGGTGGGATTGGACTGCCCGCCCTTGAACTGTTCGATCGTCAAGGGGCCGGGCAGCGGCTGCATGGGGTGCAGCGTTGCATTGAGCCACGCCAGCAGTTGATGGCTTTCAAAGGGGAGGGCCCCTGAGGGGGCTTGCGTGCCTTGGAATGAGTCGTCGTTTGACATGGGAAGCTTGATCGTTGGGGGTGGGGCGGAGGCGGGTCAGTGGCGGGTCAGTGGGATATAGGGGGGTGCTATGGAAGGGGTGCTATGGAAGGGGTGCTATGGAAGGGGTGCTATGGAAGAGCGCCGACTTTTGATTCTTTGGGGATGTCTTGGGTTTTAGGCTTGAAGCTGAAGGCTTGAAGTTTGAAGCTTTAGGCTTCTTGATGCAAGAGGGACAGCCCCAACGCCGCTCGCCGTCTGAGCCAGGGACTGGGTCGGTAGCGAGGATCGCCATAGACGGTTTGCATATTGAAGAGGATTTCTAAAATATTTTGGCCGCCCAGGGCATCCCCCAAGCCCAAGGGGCCGCTTGGATAGCCCAAGCCCAAGGTGGCCGCCAAGTCCAAGTCGGCGGGGGTGCAAATCCCTTGCTGGCACATGTCGCAGCCAATGTTGATGAGACAAGCGAGCACTCGCTGGGTCACAAAACCTGCGCTGTCACGGATCACACTCACGGCCTTGGTGTCAAGGCGCAGGATCGACTCGCCCGCTGCTTTCATGTCCGCACGCAAGGCCGGGTTGGTGGCCATCACCCACCGCTTGCTTTGAGCGGGGGCCACCAGCATGTCGATGCCCACGGTTTTGGAGGGATCGAGCCCCTCCAAGATACAAGCCGTGGTGACATCCAGCCCCAGCGGTGCGACCCAACACAAGGCCCGGGCACTGGGCTGGGCGGTGGTTTCAATCTGCAGGTTCAGGCTCTTAAAGAGGGCGTAGAGCTCGGGGCGACGGGCCGCTTTGCTCGAGACCCAGACGCTTGGCAGCGATTCACGTTCTATGTGGGCCACCACGGGCTCGTCGGGTTGGAGCTTCACGCCGTCCTTGTAGCGGTAAAAGCCTTGAGCGACTTTTTTGCCCAGCAAGCCCCCAGCCAAGCGCTGCGCTGTGATGAAGCTTGGCCGGTAGCGGGCCTCTTCATAATACTGGTGGTAGATGGCTTCCATCACCGGGTGAGAGACATCGAGGGCGGTCAAATCCAAGAGCTCAAAGGGGCCCAATTTAAAGCCGGCTTGGTCCTTCAAGATGAGATCAATTTGGGCGGGGTCGGCAATGCTTTCTTGAAGGATGCGAAGCGCCTCGGTGGAGTAGCCGCGTGAGGCGTGGTTGACGATGAAGCCCGGGGTGTCTTGGGCCAAAACCGGCGTGTGGCCCAGCTGGGTCACAAAGAGAGAGAGGCGCTGAGCGTCTTGTGCATGGCTGTGCAGTCCGCCAATGACCTCCACCACCTTCATGAGGGTGACGGGGTTAAAAAAGTGCAGCCCCAGGAGGCGCTCGGGATTGGCCAAGCCGCTAGAGATGGCGGTGATGCTCAGAGACGATGTGTTGGAGGTCAAGAGGCACTGGGGCTTGAGGATCGCTTCCAAGGACTGAAAGAGCGAGGTTTTGATGGCGAGGTTTTCCACGATGGCCTCAATCACCAAGTCGCATTCGCGCAAGTCTTGTAAGTCGCTGGCCAAGCGCACGCGTTGTTGAAAGCCAGCCATTTGCTCTGGCGTGATGCGGTCTTTGTCCAGCATTTTTTGCCATTGCAAAGCCATGCTCGAGCGCGCGCTCTCCAAGGCCTTGGGGTCGTTGTCGTAAATCACCACCTGTGAACCGGCTTGGGCCACGAGCTGGGCAATGCCTCGGCCCATGGCGCCTGCGCCCAAGATGGCCACGAAGTTGAAGACGTTTTCCATGCGAGACCTGGGTTGTAAAAACGAAGTGGGGTTACAAAAGCGCGTTGTTGATTGCGCGCTCAGCGTGAACGAGGTGTTGAGCAACGGGGGTCAAGTGTCATTCTAGTGGTCAAGAGCTCGGTTGGAGGGTGAGCTCTCGCGTTGACACAATGCCAATGCCAAGTTTTTGGCCTCTTCGAGACTGGGCATGTAGTGGGTTTCTTCTGCCCCCAAACTGTCGCTCACATACAAGTCGACTTGAAACTCTGGGGTCCCGTCGAAATGGGTCAAGCCCGTGACGACGGCAACCCTGACACCATCGAGACTTTCGCTTTGAAATAAGAGGTCGTTGTCCATGGAGGGTTCTCACAAAAGGTCACGTTGAAACACAAAATTGGGAAAGCAAATAAGGGGAGCCACTCAGGGTAGCAACCCAGGGCAGGAAACCAGGGTCCTCATGTTTTTTGCGCCCTTTGCAGTTCAATAGGGTGGTTGTGAGGCTTAAAAAACACCCCCGAGGCAATGGCTTGAAGGTGTTCGTGAGGCCATTGGTAAACGTAAATCCAAGCACTCAAGACCGACTGGCCGCAATGGATCGAGCCGATTTTACGTTGGTACTCATGCGGCTGGGGGTCGAGTTCAAGGCATTGTTCATAGGCGTCTGTGAAGGCCAGGGTCTCCTTGGGGTGATGGAGTCGACGCAACTCACCGTAGACCCATTGGTGTTCGAGCTTGGACTCGACCGCGGCGGGGTACTGGTCCATCACCAAAAAGAGGCGCCCAGCCCATTTCCCGCGGCCGATCAGTTCGCTTTCTTGGTGCAGTCGCCGTGCCGCGGCATTGTCAAACTCGCTGCACAGTGTTCCGTAGCAAAATAGAAGATCGAGCATGTCAGACGGGTCGCGCGGTTAAGGGTGGTCAGAGTTTAATGCGAGAGCTTTGCGTGGGTCGTCACTAAGAAATCTTGATGGTTTCGAGCTCGGTCCATGAAGGGGTGAACAAAGCCGGTTTGAGGAGCCCCATGCGCACAATTCTTGCATGGGCTTTCAGTGTGAAAATCAAGGTCATGATTCATCGGTCAGGGCCAGGGCCAGGATCGAGGCACTGGGCTCTAAGTCATCCCCCAAGTCCAGTCCAATCGTTCACGCCCAGCGCGTTCATGTCAGTCACATCAGGAGTTCATCAATGAGAATTGTATCGATCAACACCGGGGTTGTTGCCCCGCTTTTTGTGGCGGCGCAGGGGTCAATGTCGAGCGTGAAGTCGGCTTTTGACAAAACCAGTGTGAGCCGTCTAGACCATCCCCAGCCCGTCCAGGTTCATCTCACGGGGCTTGAGGGTGATGAGCAAGCCGATCGGCAGGTGCACGGGGGCGAAGACAAGGCCATTTATGCCTATCCCCATGAACATTACCCGTTTTGGCAGGAGTTGATCGAGCGTGAAACCCACTCCACGCCCCATTTTGAGGCAGGCGCTTTTGCAGAAAATTTGACCATCGAGGGTTTTCTTGAGTCCGAGGTCTGGGTGGGCGACTTGTGGCTGGTGGGCGGGGTGGAGCTGTCGGTGGTCAAATTGCGCGAACCCTGCTTTAAATTCACAGCCCGCATGAACTACAAGGGAGCGGCCAAAGCCATGATCCAATCGGCCAAGTCGGGTTGGTATTTGCGGGTGAGACAACCGGGTGTCATCCAAGCCGGAGACACCATTCGAGTGGTGCCTGGCCCGAGAAAAGTGACGATTGAGCAGCAAAATAGACTGCTGCTGCAAAAGCAATCAAGCTCCCAAGACTTGTTCGATTGAGAACGTTGGCCGTGTCAGCCTCACCGTGGTGGGAGACAGTCGCCGTGATGTTTGCCACCCCCAAGTTGCGAAAGGCCAAGAATTTCCCCAGCAAGGCCGCCTGCATCAAAGCCGATCAGAACTCGAGTCAGAGCTCAAGATGCCGGCGGATTTGAAAATCTCGGTCACCCGGGCATGGTCTGCTTCATCGCCGTGAACGAGCATGATGAACTGATCGGCCTTGATTGCCAGTTCGTACTTCATGATGAGGTTGTCGGGCACGCCCACTTGACTCAATGCCGCGCCCAGGGCGGATAAGCCTCCACCCAGCAACGCACCTTCGATGGCAGAGATCAAAACGCCGACAACAGGTCCGGCCATGGCGAGAAGACCAAAACCGGGCACAAAGAAAACCGCTGGCATAAAAAGCATGCCCCAAAGGCCTCCCCAAAACGCCCCAGTGCTGCCCCAGAGTTTAATTTTGTCGCCAGTGGTGTAAAAGCCAATCGGGTGCTCCTCGCTGTGGTAGCCCTTGCCCACGATGGAGATTTTATGAATGTCAAAGCCTGCCTTGGTGAGTAAGAGGGTAGCCTCTTCTGTTTCGTGGTGGGTGTTAAAGACATGGTGTGAAAGGGTTGAAGTCGTCATGATGGTGATGTCGTTGATGTGGTTTGACTCGACTGTAGGCTTCATGGCAACGGTGAGATTGATCTAGGTCACCTGGGCGGCAAGAGAGTCCTGTTTTAAAAGATCTTGCTTCTCATCGGTGCGTGCTTGATTCAAATCAAAGATGAGACGGTTGGAATGGCGAGAATTTGTTGGATTCAAGGCCATGGATTGCACTTACAAAAGATCAACTTTTTTCTTTTGCTCCCGAACTTGGCGCTTGAAGTCATCTCGATCGGCTCAATTTTGAGGCGCAAAGCCTCTCATCAAGAAAGCGTCTCACCATGTTTACCCTTCAACAAAACGCTGCTCGACTCAGCGTTGGATTGCTGAGTCTGTCTCTCCTGGGTTCAATGTCATTCGCCCAAAACCGACCATCACCCGAACCTTCACTGCAAGAGTTG
>CAISQQ010000004.1 GCA_903887655.1 uncultured Burkholderiales bacterium | reverse complement strand
TGGTCGAGTGACCAGCGCCCCGTGGCCACCGCTGGCGGCGAGCGCTATGTGGTCAATCCTGAGCCGCCCACACCGGCGCAGTGGCGCGCGCTGCAGTCGCAGAAACTGATCACCTCGATTGAGGGCTTGGAGGACGCGGACCTGCACCCCGAGGTGCAGCCGCAGATCAAGGCGCTCGCCTTGGTCAACCCCGTGAGTGTGCGCTTGAACACCGTGCTCGACTCCGAGGTGCTGCAAATCACCCGCAAGCTCCCTCCCACCTTGGTCGCCAATGCCTTGGCACTGCAAGCGGCCAATGCCGAGTACCAAGAGCGTGCCTTGGCGCGAGATGGTTTGCGGCGCATGTACATCGGGACCTTGACGCTCAGCTTGTTCTTGTCCGTCTTTGGTGCGGTGCTCTTGGCCGTTCTCTTGGGCAACCAACTCGCGCGCCCCTTGCTGTGGTTGATCACGGGGGTGAGAGAGGTGGCCGCGGGCAATTTGAACCCAAGACCCGTGCTCGCCGGGCAAGACGATTTGGAAGGGCTCACCATCGCCTTTGCACAAATGACCCAGCAGCTCTTTGAGGCGAGAAGCACGGTCGAGCGCAGCATGAGCCAAGTGAGCTTGGCGAGGGCGAATTTGCAGACGATTTTGGACCACTTGACCGCCGGGGTTTTGGTGCTCGACCCACAAGGCCGTGTGGTCTCGGCCAACCCTGGGGCGACGCGGATTTTGCGCTTGCCGATGGCCGCCTTTGTTGGGCGGGCCTTGACGCAGGTGCCCGGACTCGAGACCTTTGCCGCTCAGGTGCTGCAGCAATTCCAGGGCTTTGAGGGCGATCGACTTCAAGCCGGACAAGACTATTGGCAGCAGTCCTTTGAGCTGCGCGCCTCGGTGCAAAGTGGGGCCTTGACCTCGGAGCCCTTGACGGCCGAGGGGGAGTTGGCCGCTGGCGCGAGCAGCCTGTCGGGCTTGGCCGCTTCGGTGGGGGGCGGTGCTGGTGCTGGTGCTGGTGCTGGTGCTGGTGCAGGTGCAGGTGCAGGTGCAGGTGCAGGTCCTGGGGGCAGGCCCGCGGTCACCAACTTGATTGCTCGCGGTGCGGTGCTCCCCAACCAGGCCTGGCTCTTGGTGTTTGATGACATCTCTGAGGTCGTCTCGGCCGAGCGCGCCCAGGCCTGGGGGGAGGTCGCTCGCCGACTCGCGCACGAGATCAAAAACCCACTCACCCCCATTCAGCTCTCGGCCGAGCGGCTGGAGATGAAGTTGAGTGGCAAATTGGCCCCTGCTGAGCAGACCGTCCTCATGAAGTCGGTCAAGATGATTGTGGACCAAGTCGACGCGATGAAGCGCTTGGTCAATGAGTTTCGCGACTACGCCAGACTGCCCCAAGCGCAGATGCAAGACCTGGACCTCAATGGCCTGGTGCACGAGGTGGTGCAGCTCTATGGCCTGGGGCAAGAAGAGGGCTTGCCACTGCACGCCAGTGCGGTGTCAGGCGCTCGCGCCAAAGACGTCTTGGAGGCCTCCATGGCGCCCGAGTCCCAAGGGGTGTTGCCACTGGTCAATCCAGCCGATGGCAGCCTGATGACTCCAGAGGGTGCGCTTGAGGGCGCTCTTGAGGATTCTCGCCAGGCGCCCACCGAGCCGCCCCCGATCGACAAAACCTGGCACCAATCGTCCTACACCTGGGGGCAAAAGGACGCGTCAAGTGTGCGCTTGGAGATGGAGCTCGATTTGAGTTGTCCGCCCATCCAGGCCGATGCCCTGCAAATGCGCCAAGTCATCCACAATTTGATGCAAAATGCGCAAGATGCCACACTGGGGGCTGTGAGCCGGGTGGTGAGCATCTCCACGCATTACAACCCCGAGCGCGAGCGCGTTCGCTTGGTGGTGCGGGACACGGGGAGCGGTTTTGCGCCGGACATTTTGAAGCGGGCCTTTGAGCCCTACGTCACCACCAAGGCCCGCGGCACGGGTTTGGGGCTGGCGGTGGTGAAAAAAATCGCCGATGAGCACGGCGCCAGGATACTTTTAAAGAACCTGGAACATAATGGGGCTATTATTGGCGCGCAAGTGTCGCTATCATTCGCAGTTGTACAAGCACAACATCACGGGGTTTAATTCGCTGCTATGGCAAATATATTGGTCGTTGACGATGAGTTGGGAATCCGAGACTTGCTCTTTGAGATTCTCAATGACGAGGGGCACACCGTGGAGTTGGCCGAGAACGCGGCCCAGGCCCGAGCGGCGCGGCAGTTGGCGAGACCCGACTTGGTGCTCCTGGACATTTGGATGCCCGACACCGATGGGGTGTCCCTCCTGAAAGAGTGGGCCACCTTGGGTCTGCTCAACATGCCCGTCATCATGATGAGTGGACACGCGACCATTGACACCGCGGTGGAGGCCACCCGCATTGGGGCGATGGCGTTTTTAGAAAAACCCATCACCTTGCAAAAACTCTTGAAGGCGGTGGAGCAGGCCCTTCAAAAGAAACCCAACCTCGCCCCCGCCAGCGGTGCTGCGCGCGCCAGCATGGGCAGTGGACAGGCGATGGGCGCGAGCGCGGGCGGCAACGCTCGCGGCGGTACCGATTTCCAGGCGTCGCTCTCAAGAAGTGCAGGATTTGGTTCGGGTCAACAGGGTTCGGGCTTGGGCAGCAGCCTGGGTTCAAGCGGTGTGCCCGGTGGCCATGGCTTCACCTCGGGGCTGCACACAGGCGCGGGGGCCAGCGCTTTAGCCACTCATCAAGGCGGCTCGAGTTTGGGCTCTGGGATGGGCGGCGGCGCCCAGGCCAGTCACAGCGGCGCTGCCCACGCGGGTGCTTCGGGTCTGAGCGCCTTGGGCGCTGGAGCGGGTTCAGCCGGCTTGGGTGGGTATGGCGCCGGGGGGCTGTCCGGCTTGGGCAGTGGCGGCGTGGGTGGGTTTGCGCCAGCGAGCGGCTCGGCCCTGGGCGGCACACAACAGGTGTTTGAACTCGATCAACCGCTTAGAGAGGCCCGCGACGCGTTTGAGAAAGCGTATTTCGAGTTTCACTTGGTGCAAGAGGGGGGCTCCATGACCCGGGTGGCGGAGAAGACCGGACTCGAGCGCACGCATCTGTACAGAAAACTCAAGCAACTCGGTGTGGATCTCTCCAAAACCAAGCGCAGTTTGGGGCATTGAGTGTTGGCGTCGGGGGCTCTCCCTTTGGGCCCGATCGATCATCATTCGATCCTGACTCGATCATCACTAGATCCTCATTCGATTCTCACACGAGCTTTCACCGTGACACCCCATCTTGAAAGGACACTTTCCCATGACGCATGACGACATCCACCCCGCAACGGGTTACGACGGCGACATCAGTCCTCAAACGGCTTGGCGCTGGTCAGAGGAAAAGTCAGCCCTCATCATCGATGTGCGCACCGATGCCGAGCGCGAGTGGGTGGGATGGGTGCCGGGGGCCGTGGCGGTGGCTTGGAAACAGTGGCCGGGCATGGCGGTGAATGCGAATTTTGCCGCCGAGGTGCAGGCCGCTTGCGCCAAGTCGGGTGTTCAAAAAGCCGCCTTGCTCTGCCGCAGTGGGGTGAGGTCCATAGCCGCTGCGCTGGAAGTCGCGGCCCACCCCGAGAGCGGGCTCGAGGTCTTCAATATTTTGGAGGGCTTTGAGGGCGACTGCGATGAGCGTGCACACCGCTCGGTCCTTGGCGGCTGGAAGCGTGCAGGACTGCCTTGGCGACAAAACTGAAGACTCTCTGAAGGCCGTTGCCTTGGCTTCAATTTGAGTCTGCAGGGTCCTGCCGCCGTCTTCACCGCCCACTTTGCCTGTTGGGCTCAAGATCTCACCAGCCTGTGAGCCGGCTTTGATCACTGTTGATCAGACTTTGATCAGGGGTGGATCAGGGGTTGATCAGGCGACCGTCGCGCTCAAGACCGAGGGCTTCACATTCAACCAGTCTTGGATTTGGCTCTCATAGGCCCGCGCGGCTTTAAGAAGTGCCGCTTCGCCTTGGGGTTGGCCAATGAGTTGGATCCCCATGGGGCAGCCTTGTGAGTTGAATCCGGTGGGAATGCTGAGCACGGGCAAACCGCTCAGGGTCCCATAGATCACCACCTCCATCCAGCGGTGGTAGGTGTCCATGGCCCGCTCACCCGCGGCGGTCTTGATGTGCTGGGGCCATGGGTGGGTCCTCTCAAACGGCCAGACCTGGGCGCTTGGGAGCGCCAAGACATCGTGTTCTTGCAAGAGGCCCAGCAAGTGGTGGTAGAGCTGGGTGCGGGTGTGGCTTGCGTGCATCAAGGCCTCGGCCGTCAAGCCCCGAGCCTGCTCCAACTCCCAAAGCGCTTCGGGCTTCATGTGCTCTGTGGCATGGGCCATTTGGGCCAAGGGGTTCAGGCGGTGGGCCACCAAAGCCCCGCGCCAAACAAGAAAGGCCTGCCAAATGCTCTCGGGGTTCATGGCGAGACTCACCTCACTCACCCGCGCCCCCAGGGCCTCAAAGCGCTGAAGTCCGAGAAGGCACTGCTCGCTCACCCCCACCTCATAGGCCAAGTGCCCACCGAGGTCGCCCAGCCACCCGATGGTGTAAGGCCTGTCCCCGCTGAAACACGACTCAAGCGGCATGGGCTCCCCCGCGAGCACCGCATCGAGCTCGGCGGCAAAGCGCTCGGTCGAGGGCATTAGAGACAAGGGCGAGCGGGCATCGTGGCCGGCTTGAATGGCCAGCAGCCGGCCGAGGTCCACGACGCTTCGGGCCATGGGGCCTTCGGTGCCGAGTTGGCTGATGAATTGGTCGGCGCCGGGCAGGCTCGGTATGCGGCCTTGCGAGGGGCGCAGGCCAAAGACGTTGTTCCAGCCCGCGGGGTTTCTGAGGCTCCCCATGAAGTCCGACCCATCGGCCAGGGGCAGCAGGCGAAGTGCGAGCGCCACGGCGGCGCCTCCTGAGCTGCCGCCCGCACTCAAGTGGGGCTGGTAGGCATTGAGCGTGGTGCCAAAGACGGTGTTGTAGGTGTGCGAGCCCAAACCAAACTCTGGCGTGTTGGTTTTACCAATAAAAAGAGCGCCGGCTTGGCGCATGCGCTGCACCACGAGCGCGTCTTCTTTGGGCAGGTAGTGCCTGAGCAAGGGGGATCCTTGCGTGGTCACACAGTCCTTGGTGGCGGCGAGATCTTTGGGCGCCATCGGCATGCCGTGCAAGAAACCGCGGGAGCGGCCAGCTTTGAGTTCATCATCAAGGGTTTGGGCCAGACTGATCAGTCCTGGGTGGTGAGGGGGTGTTGGCGATGAGGTGGTTGCTGGGCTCTGGGCCTGGCCGCCATCGTGCCCTGGCCCTTGGGCCTCAAGGCCGTGCAGGCTCACGATGGCATTGAAGCGTGGGTTGTGGGTTTTGATTTGCTCCCAATAGGCCATGAGGACCTCCACGCAAGAGACCTCTCTGGCATGGATGGCGGTGTGCAGGGCTTGTGCGCTGAGCTCAGTGATGGTCATGAACAATGAAGTTGGCGGTCAGGACAGCTAGGATAGAGGAGAGAAAGTGGCAAAGAGAGTGCAGAGCTTTGAGCGTTGAGCGCTCAGCCGCCAAGCACCAGGGACCAAGCACAAGGTACATGGTACAAGGCACAAGGCACCAGGTGCCTTGCCCGTTTGGGCCGATTCAAACTGGCTCCAACCAAGCCTTCACCAAGTTCACCCACATCGAGCCGCCCAGCGGGATCAACTCGTCATTGAAGTCGTAGG
>CAISQQ010000003.1 GCA_903887655.1 uncultured Burkholderiales bacterium | reverse complement strand
TTTCACTCAAGACACCGTGCAAGGTTTTGGGGATGATGTGGACCTCAGAGTGCTCTATTTTTTTTCCCATCTCGATGGTGTGTGCACTGGGCGTGATCATGTCGTCTTCACCGCAGATGAGAAGGGTCGGCACTTTGATGTGGTGCAGCAAGTCCGCCGTATCGTGGTGAATGAGGGCGTGTCCCATGTTGGCAAAGCCTTCGATGGGTCGATGGACATGGATGAGAGCAGCCTCCGCTTTTTGAATCACTTCAGGGTGTTTTTCATAAAAGTCAGCGGTATAAAAATAGGTCAATTCACCTGGGAACAAGACCTCATAGCCGCATTGCTCGGCGGTGGCGATCCACCAAGCCACCATCTTTTTAGCCCGTGCATCCAGGCGCGACGTGGTGGACGTCATGGCCAATGATTGCACCCGATGAGGCTGCTTTAAGGTCACCCATTGCGCAATGGAGCCCCCCATGGATTTTCCAAGAATGCGTGCTTTGTCAATGTTCAGGTGATCCATCAATCCCAACACATCGTCAGCGAGCATGGGTGTGGTGTAGGGGTAGTTGGGAACATCACTTCCTGCGATGCCGCGGTTATCAAACGCCAAGACCTGGTAGGATTTGGCAAGCTGCGTCAAGATGTCCCCCCAGGATTGCCAGTTGGAGCTGGCGTACCCGCCGATGAGGACCAACCACTCTCCAGAGCCTTGGACGGTGTAGTTCAAATTGACGCCGTTCACGTGTGCATTGGCCATGGTTTATTCTTCCTGAAAGTTGGGGTTTGATTATGCTCGAGCGCCTGTGTTTGAGCTCTGTATCGTTGCGTTAAAGTCAAGCGGCCACGATAGCCAGACCTATTGAGCGCCTGTAAAGACGCGGGGCTCAAGGCGAATAGACGCAGGGGCCGCAATTTCATGTTGACTGATGTCGCTATTGATCTCCAAAGCGGTTTTGATGATCAAACTCTGAAGCTTTGCGATATCGAGCAACTCCATGCGCTCGAGGGTGGTGACCACAGAGATGGCGCCGAGAATGAATCCATCCTGGCTCCAAATGGGAGAGGCCAAAGCGCACACCCCTGGCTCCAATTCACCTTTGGAGAGATAAAACCCAGCTTTTCGAATGGTTTGGTAGTATTTTTTAAAGGCGTTCCATTCTTGTGGGAGCTGGGCTGCTTTGATCGCGTCAGTGTTGTCGTGGAATATTTTTTGCAGCCTTGGGTTGGGCATGTGGGCCATGATCACTTTGGGGGCTGCGCCCTTGAACAGTGGTCGAGGCCGACCTCTGCCGTATCCCAAGTTCATGGGCGAAGAGCTTGCTGTTTTGTGGGTATCAATGACTTTGTCGCCATAGAGCCGAGAGACAACGCAATCGAATCCAGTTCTTTCAACCAATGTGCGCATGTGCGCCAAGCTGTGGTGGAGGACTTTGTCGCCTGTTCTGAGCAAATGGTCCAGGGTAATGATTCTGGCGCCCAAGCTGTACTCTTGGTTGAGGTCTTTTTGCAAGAGTCCCGCTTCCATCAATATTTTGAGGTATCGGTAGGCGGTCGGTATGGAGACTTGGATTTGGCTGGCAATGCTCTCAGGTGTCCAGCTGAGTTTGTCCTCATTGAAGAGGTCCAAAATACGGAGCATTCGTTCTGGGCTAGAAGCGGATTTGTCGTTCATGGCTCAAGAGCTGAGGAGAGTCTGCTCAAGTTCAAGCAAGTTCGCGATCATATCGGCCGAATTGGTGGTGGCACCAGCGATGTAGCGATCTGGTCTTAGCAATACAAAAGCCAGATCTTTAAGCCGCATCCATTCATGGATTTGTGGGTGGTCCTCGCCAATGAGTGTGAAGACCCATGCATGATCGATTGCCAAGATTTGGGCCCGCTCAAACAGGCCCGCTCTCACCGCGGACAGCCCCTCTGGGTTCAGGCAGATCAAGACAAATCGATTGTCCACCCGTTCATCCATCAACTCGCCCGTGGAGAGGCGGGGTTGCGGGAATATGGCGTTCACCAACGGGTGTCCTTCGACTGAAAACCCGTGACCCAGTCGGGGTGCTGGAAACTCAAAGACTTTGTCGGGGCTTGCCAGCAAGTCCACATCTCTTTGCTTGGCACTGTTGGGGTCCGTGGTTTGAATGATGGCCCCGAGTTTGACGGCCAACTCAATGAAAGAGCGAACATGGGGGGATCTCTCGGTCTCGTAGGTGTCGAGCAGCCCATCGCTGCAGCCGTGTTGGATCACCATCGCGAGTTTCCAGGCCAAATTGGAGGCATCGCGGATGCAAGCGCACATGCCTTGGCCCAAGAAGGGTGGGGTTTGGTGAGCCGAGTCACCCATGATCATCATGCGCTGGTCTCGCCACTGTTGATAAATCAGTGAATGAAAGGTGTAAATGGTGGCGCGCTCGATGGTGGCTTCTTCGGGTTGGACCCATTGGGACACCAGCGCCCACAGTGTGGAGGGCTCGAGCAAGTGGTCTCGCTCGTCGCCTGGCATCAGCATGATCTCAAAGCGTCGTCGCTGTTGCGTCACATAGCAATAGGTCATGGGTCTGGCGGGATCGCAAATTTGCACAGTGTGGTCCGGCAAGCTCGTCAATTCGCCCTTGAGCACGATGTCAAACACCAACCACGGCTGCTCCAGTCCCAAATCAACCGCCTTGGCATTGATTTTTCTGCGAACCAAGGACTTGGCCCCGTCGCACCCAATCACATAACGGGCTCGGTGAGTCTGCACGGCTTGGCTTGTCTGGTCCATGACCACCAGCTCGCAGTGATCACTGTGCTGGGTGAGGTCCAATACCTCGTGGCCGAGATGAATGGCAACTTGCTCGAAACGCTTCAAGCCCAATCTGAGGGTTTGCTCCAAAAGGGGCTGGTGAAAGTAATAGTTATTGGCGCACCCATGCGGTCCGTCTAGGCCGGTCCCACCTCGAACGAGCAAGGTTTTGTTGTCGGCATTGACAAAGTGCATGCCCTTGAGACCTGGGCGAGCAATGGCGTTGATGGCGTCCTTGAGTCCAATCGCCTGAAAGATTCGCATGACCTCACCATCAAAATGGATGGCTCTGGGCAGCGGGTAGATGTCTGCCTCGCGCTCGAAAACACTCACGCTCAGTCCGGCTTGCCCCAAAAAATTGGCCAGCGTCGCACCCGCGGGTCCAAGTCCTACGATGGCGACATCGGCCGTGTAACGCTCAGTGGCCATTCAACACCATCCTCTCGGGAGAGCGGGATCGCTCAGCCTCCATGGCAGGCGAGGGCGGCAGGGTAGGCTGGGTAGGATGGAGAGGCCAGACGTCGTGGAGGCAGGGGGAATCAGGGTTTTCATTGAAATTATTGTATGGCGATAATTTATTGATTTATTTTTGTATTTTATGCTATATTTAATCGATATTTATCATAATACAGGAGACAAAAACATGAAATGGACGACTTCAAGGGTGCTGTTGATCGCCTCAGTCTTGCAAGCTGTTTGCGTGGCGAGTTTTGCGCAGGATTACCCCAACAAGCCCATCAAAATCATTGCCCCGTTTCCAGTGGGCACCGGCCCCGATGCCAATACCCGCGAAATAGCCATTGAGTTGAGCAAAGTCTTGGGCCAAGCGACCGTGGTTGAAAACCGTCCTGGCGCAGCGGGCATGATTGGGACTGAGCTGGCTGCCAAGTCGCCCGCCGATGGCTATACCTTGCTGGTGGGCGCCACCTCAACGTTCTCCATCGTCCCCCATGCCTATGACAAGGTGAGCTACGACGCGGAGAAGGACTTTGAACCGATCAGCATTTTTGGGCTCTTGAACACAGCCTTGATTGCCAATGTCAATGTGCCTGTCAAAAATGCAAAAGAGCTCATTGCGTCGATCAAACAAAAGCCCGATAGCGTTGACACCGCCACCTCGGGTGTGGGGAGTTATTCACACATTGCCGGCGAGTGGTTTGCTTCCAATTCCGGCATCAAAATGAAGTTCATCCCCTACAACACCTCCAGTCCTTACGGGGACTTGGTGGCTGGGCAAGTCCAATTGATGTTCGACGCGTTGCCGGTCGCGATCGGCAACGTCAAAGCGGGTAAATTGAAAATACTCGCTCTGACGGGTAAAACACGCCATCCCAATTTCCCCGATGTCCCCACCTTCAGCGAGGCGGGCTTGAGCGACTACGCCCCGACCGCTTGGACGGGCTTGTTTGCGCCAGCGGGCACCCCCAAGCCCATCGTTGAAAAACTCGCTCTGGCCATGCAAAAAGCAACTGCTCAAAACACCGCACTCGTGGAGAAGTGGCGCTCCTATGGTGGCGAGCTCAAAGCCATGACACCCCAAGAGTTTGCGCAGTTCTTAAAAACCGACTCTCAATTGTGGGGCCAAGCCATCGCCAAAGCCAATATCAAGCTCTCGAACTGATGTTGGCTGGGGCCCCTGGCCCTTCGTCCATGACCAATCAACCCACTAGAAAAGACGTTGACGCTATAGAATTCCTCCTTTTAAGCTCCGGGGATTGGCCATGCGCATTTGTATTGTGGGATTGGGTGCCATTGGCACGTGGCTAGCGGCTCGCCTGTCACGGGCGAGCTCGGTGGAGGTGAGCTGCTTGGTCAAGCCAGAGGCCTTGTCGCGTTTGCGCGCCGAAGGCTTGAGTCTGACGAGCACCCATGAGGGTATTGAAACCACAGAGCGTTTTCATCCGCGTTTTTTCTGTGATGCCTCCCAAGAAGTGACACCGCCCGATTGGGTCATCATTTGCACCAAATCCACAGCGCTTGAAAGCGTTTTACACAGCATTCAAGCCTTGATCGGTCCCCAAACCCATGTGCTGAGCACCATGAATGGGGTGCCTTGGTGGTTTTTGAATTTCGCGCACTCGCCTTACCAAAGCCGTGTCATCGAGGCGGTCAACCCGGGCGGGCGTATCGCCTCCATGATCGCCATCGAGCACTGGGTGGGTGGGGTGGTGCATGCCAGTTGCAGCGCCAAGCGTTCAGGCGAGGCCACGCATCACTTTGGAGACGAGTTGATCATTGGTGAGCCCAATCGAGTCGAATCCCCCCGGGTGAAAGCGCTTCAAACGCTGCTGAGTGGGGTGGGTTTCAAGGCCCGGGTGTCCACGCACATCCAGTTCGATATTTGGTACAAACTCTGGGGCAACATGACCATCAACCCAGTGAGTGCCCTCACGGGGGCGACGACCGACAAGATTTTGAGCGATGAATTGGTGTTGAAATTTGTGAGCGACATCATGCTCGAAGCCCGTGCGATAGGACACGCTTTGGGCATCGAGATTGAACAAACCCCGAGCGATCGCCATGCCGTCACGGCAAAACTCGGCAGCTTTAAAACCTCGATGTTGCAGGACTTGGAGGCGAGTCGACCGCTCGAGTTGAATGCCTTGGTCGCGGCTGTCAAAGAGTTGGGAAGCTGGGTGGGTGTGAGCACGCCATCCATGGATGTTTTATTGGGGTTGACGCGACTCAAAGCGCGCGTTTTGGGGCTTTGAGGCCCACAATCCTCGGCCCATGGTGGGCTCTCAGGCTTGGGCTTGGTAGATTTTCTTCAATAAACCAATCAATTGTGTGCGCTCGTCTGCGCTGATGCTTTGTGTCGCGCGAAGGTCCGATTGCGCAGCGAGCTGTTCGGCTTTTTTGATCAAGGCCTTGCCCGAACGCGTTGCTGTCAGAGAAATTTGTCGATTGTCTGTGGCGCTCACCACCCGGGTGATGAGTTTTCGCTCTTCCAGAGATTTTAAAATGCCCACAATATTGGGCGGCAAGAGATCGAGCCCTTTGCAAATCACATGGGCCGAAATGTTGGC
>CAISQQ010000002.1 GCA_903887655.1 uncultured Burkholderiales bacterium | reverse complement strand
TACTGCTCGGCCAATGAGGACTTTGTTGACGCGGCGGCGGTGGCCGATGTGCTCGGCATTGAGCTCGAATTTGTGAATTTTGCACAAGACTACAAAGACCGTGTTTTCGCCGAGTTCCTAAAAGAGTACCAAGCCGGGCGCACGCCCAACCCCGATGTGTTGTGCAATGCGGAGATCAAGTTCAAAGCCTTTTTAGACCATGCCATGAAACTGGGGGCGGACAAAATTGCCACGGGGCATTACGCGCGCGTGCGTCAAGTCGGGGAAAGCTTTGAGTTGCTCAAAGGCCTGGATGCGAGCAAAGACCAAAGTTATTTTTTGCACCGCTTGACGCAGGCACAACTGTCCAAAACCTTGTTTCCCGTGGGCGAAATGCAAAAAACCGAGTTGCGCGCCAAGGCCTTGCAACTGGGCTTGCCCAATGCCAAGAAAAAAGACTCCACCGGCATTTGTTTTATCGGAGAGCGGCCATTTCGGGCCTTTTTGAACCAATACATTGCCCATCAACCCGGGCCCATCCAAGACCTCAACGGGCGGGTGATCGGCAAGCACGTGGGCTTGAGTTTTTACACCCTCGGGCAACGACAAGGCTTGGGCATTGGGGGTATTCAGCGCGCCGCGCCCAAGCGGGGACAGACCCTGGCGCCGAGCGAAGACGCTCAGCTCGAGGGGCACCACGAACCGTGGTTTGTGGCGAAGAAAGACCTCGCGCGCAACACCTTGGTGGCGGTGCAAGGCCACGATCATCCCGCCTTGTTGAGTCAACAATTGGTGGCCAAGGATTTGAGTTGGGTCAGTGGTGAGCGCCCCGACTTTGAAGGCTCACGCGAAGAGCACACCCTTACCGCCAAAACCCGCTATCGACAGCTCGATGCCCCTTGTGAGGTCAGGCCCTCGCCCCAAGGCGAGGACTTGGAGTCCTTGACCTTGTCTTTTGAGCGTGCGCAGTGGGCGGTCACACCCGGCCAGTCGGTGGTGCTTTATCGCCAAGACGTGTGTTTGGGTGGCGGCGTGATTTGGCGCCAAGGCACCTGAGCGCCAAGCCGCGCTGCAATCAAAAACGGCTCATGGCTTCCTCGGCCGAGCGCTTCATCGCCCCTTTGAGCCAAGCGTGGGCGGCACGCGAGCGACCTTGGTTGAACCAGAGCAAATCAATGTGAACCGCAGGAACTTTCAGGGGCAGCGTTTGGATGCTCAGCTGCTCCTCTAGGCCTGCCACGCGCACAAAGTGTTTGGGCAGCACCGTGATGAGATTGGAGTTGAGCACCACCCGCCCTGCCGTGGAGAACTGGTTCACCGTCACCACGACTCGGCGCTCACGCCCAAGCGAGGCCAGGGCTTGGTCGACAAAGCCAAAGGGGCGGCCAGAAAAACTCACCAACATGTGACGAGCTGCGCAAAAATCATCCAAACTCAGCGCTTGCCGGCTCAAGGGGTGGCCGCGGCGCATCACGCACACATATTCCCCTTCGAACAAGCGCGAGTGCTCAAAACCCACCGATTCACCGGCCTGGGCCTGGGCGGTGAGATCGGCCAAAACAGCGGGGAAGTGACCCACGGCCATGTCGGCTTGTTGATCCGCCAGCAGTTGTCTGGGGTCACGGGTGGTGAGGGGAATGACCCGCAGGTTGGCCAAGGGGGCTTCGGTTTCTAAAATCTTGGACAGCCCTGGGATCAACTCCGCAGCGGTCGCGTCCGCCATGGCCACAATGAACGCCTGGGTGCTTTGAAGGGGATCGAAATCCTCTGGATGAAGCGCACGCTCGAGCTGATCCAAGGACGCTCGCACCTGAGGCCAAAGCTCGCGCGCGCGTGCCGTGGGCGCCAGGGCCTGTCCTTGGCGCGTGAGCAAGGGGTCGTCCAAATGCTCACGCAGTCGCCTGAGGGCATTGCTCACGGCCGGTTGAGTCAAGGACAGGGTCTGTGCGGCCCGGGTGAGACTTTTCTCCGCCATGATGGCGTCAAACACACGCAACAAATTCAAGTCAAGCTGGCGAAAATTGGGGGGAAGGGACATGGGCAAATACATTCACCGGGTGAATGAGTGGTATTGATAAAATAAAGTTGAACAATACTAGTATAAACCCTATTATCCTTGCATGCAGAAATTCATCTGCCATTGCTCAGACAAGGAATCCCCATGAACAGCTTTATGAATCCCCATTTTGCGCAAACACACCCTGGCGTCGGACGTTTGGAGCGCTTGGCGCAGGCGCTCCAAGTGAGCGCGTCTTTCATCGATAGCGCCAAAGGCTTGGCCACATTGTTGTTGTCCGCTTTGGTGGCCACCTTGATGGTGGTCGCCAATCAAATCATCGAAACCTGGACCGATGGCCATTTGTTGGTGGCGTGGACCCTCTTGTGGGTGATTGCGTTTTCCCTGTTGGCGATTTTTGCCCAGCCCATCTTGGCGTTTGTCGTGAAGCTGACGCGCCAGTGGGGCGAATGGAAAGACCGGCAATATGCCCGAGGTCAAGATGCACGGATGTGGGAAGTGGCCCAGCAGGACCCCCGCTTGATGTCAGAAATTCGTTGTGCCCTGCAGCGTTCAGCGTCTTAAGTCCCCCCGAAACGGCGGGTCAGCAAAGGCTTAGGCCAGTCTTTGGCCTGGCCAGACAACAAAAAGCCCCAAAGCGCTCGGTGCGCCTTGGGGCTCAATGCCGTGCCGCGCAGGCGCTTTAGATCAAAGCCAGACGGCTCTCGAGTTCAGTTTGCGCCTGTTTGAGTTCAGCGGGCAAGTGGTAGGCGAGTTGCTCAAACAGCGCTTTGTGCAAATCAATCTCTGCACTCCAGGCCTGTTTGTCGATGTGGGTCACGTCTTTGAACTGCTGCTCAGTAAACGCCAAACCAGACCAGTTGATTTCTTGGTAGGACGGGCTCAAGCCAAACAGATGCTCTTGGCCGCTCACTTGATTTTCAATGCGGTCGATCATCCATTTGAGAACGCGCATGTTCTCGCCATAGCCAGGCCACACAAACTTGCCGTCGGCGCCTTTTTGGAACCAATTGGTGGTGAAGATTTTGGGCAAGGTCGCGCCTGTTTTGGCGAGCTTATCGCCCAAGTTGAGCCAGTGCTGGAAGTAGTCGCTCATGTTGTAGCCGGTGAAGGGCAACATGGCGAAAGGGTCCCGACGCACAACACCTTGTGCGCCAGTGGCCGCTGCGGTGGTTTCGGACCCCATGGTGGCAGCCATGTACACGCCCTCCACCCAATTGCGCGCTTCGGTGACCAAGGGCACGGTGGTGGAGCGTCGTCCGCCAAAGATAAAGGCATCAATGGCCACCCCTTTGGGGTCATCCCAAGCCGCATCGATGGCGGGGTTGTTGGTGGCCGCCACGGTGAAGCGGGCATTGGGGTGGGCCGCCTTGGCGCCCGTGTCCTTGGCGATTTGGGGTGTCCAATCGCGTCCCTGCCAATCGATGCAATGCGCTGGCGCATCTCCCATGCCCTCCCACCACACGTCGCCATCATCGGTCAACGCCACGTTGGTGAAAATCACGTCGTGGTGCAAACTCGCCATGCAGTTGGGATTGGTGAGGGTGTTGGTGCCAGGGGCCACGCCGAAGTAGCCCGCCTCGGGGTTGATCGCATAGAGGCGGCCATCTTGGCCGGGCTTGATCCACGCTATGTCGTCGCCAATGGTGGTGACACTCCAGCCGTTGAACCCTGCAGGGGGAATCAACATGGCAAAGTTGGTTTTGCCACAGGCGCTGGGGAAGGCGGCGGCGACATGGAATTTTTTACCGTTGGGTTGGGTCACGCCCAAGATGAGCATGTGCTCGGCCAACCAGCCCTCGTCGCGGCCCATGTTGGACGCTATGCGCAGTGCAAAGCACTTTTTACCCAATAAAGCATTGCCACCATAGCCCGAACCATAAGACCAGATCTCACGGGTTTCTGGGTAATGAACAATGTATTTGGTGGCGTTGCAAGGCCATGTCACATCGGCTTGGCCCGATTTCAATGGCGAGCCCACGGTGTGGATACAAGGCACAAAGGCGCCATGGGCACCCAAAACATCGTAAACGGCCCGGCCCATTCGGGTCATGAGCTTCATGTTGACGGCCACATAGGCGCTGTCCGAGAGCTCAACGCCAATGTGTGCAATGGGCGAGCCCAATGGACCCATGGAATAGGGCACCACATACATGGTGCGACCGGCCATGCAGCCGTCAAACAGGGGTTGGAGCGTGGCGCGCATTTCTTGGGGCGCACACCAGTTGTTGGTGGGGCCGGCATCTTCTTGGCGCTCAGAGCAAATGTAGGTGCGGTCTTCAACGCGGGCCACATCGCTGGGGTCAGAGCAGGCCAGGAAAGAGTTTTTCCGCTTGGCCGGGTTCAATCGCTTGAAGGTACCCGCCTGGACCAATTGCTCACACAAGCGGTCATATTCTTCAGCGCTGCCATCGCACCACACCACTTGCGTGGGCTTGCACAAGGCGGCCATTTCACTCACCCAAGCAATGAGCTTTTGGTGTTTGACAAAACTCGGTGCATGGACTTCGATGCCATGGGACAAGGGTGCATTCATGAAGGAACTCCTGGGTCTAATTGATTAAGGACACCAGCCAGGAGAGCCGACCCCACGCTCGGGCGTTCGCCCTGGCAAGACCAGGCGTTCAACTCGCTGTTGTCCTTAATGAACCAAAACTGCAATGTGGCGAAAAAAATAATGGGCGGTGGGAGGGGTTGATGCCTGCCGTGATGAACGAGCGTTCAAGCGATCCGTCATCAAACCATCACAAGATCTTAGGAGTGACAAACTCTAGTGTCAATTGTGGGGTTTAACAAGAGGGGAATCGCCAAAGCCGAGCTGAGCTGAGCGAGGGACACGGCGCGGATTCCAGGACCGAGCAGCAAGGTTTGAGCCGCTGGTTCACGCCCCCAGGCGCATCAACCAGGCCAATCAGGCCATGAAAACGGCGATGAAGGCCAATAGAAAAATCAAAATGGCGCCGCCAACCGGCAAAATAATGGGCATGAGCGGAACAATGCTCTCGACCACATCAACGGGCGCGTCATGCTCAGGGGTTGTATTTGACATAGGGAATATCCTTAATTGAGAGAGAAATTATAGCTTTTTTGTGCATCCTTGAGGCCACCTGCCCACGGCCCACGAGCTGCGCACCTTAAAACACCAAAAAGAGGTCTTTGGTATTCGTCTGGTGGGGCTATCCTGGGGTTGAGCCCTGCGGGAGTCGACCCGATGCGCGGCAATAGCAGCCCGTACAATGCGTTTTTTCGTCCGCGCCCAGGCTTCAAGTTTTGGGCCTGTTCACCCCGTTTTCAAGGAATTTTGCGCTTGACTCCGACCTTGACCCCGACCTCGACCTTGAGCCATCCCCTGAACGCGGCGTCTTACACCCGAGGCGGGGCCTTGGTGGACGTGCTCGCCCAACGCATTGCCTTGCTCGACGGCGCCATGGGGACTCAAATTCAGCTCTTGAAGTTGACGGAAGCCCACTACCGAGGAGAGCGCTTCAAAGATTTGACGCAAAGCGTGCAAGGCAACAATGAGTTG
>CAISQQ010000001.1 GCA_903887655.1 uncultured Burkholderiales bacterium | reverse complement strand
GGCCGTTAAAGCGAGCGATTCAGCAGCGCATCGAAAACCCCTTGTCCAAGCTGCTCTTGGAGGGCTTCTTCCATCCCAAGGATGTCATCCAGGTGGGCGTGGACCCGGTGCTCAAGCCGGGCGAGTTCTTCTTCACCAAGTGAGGTCAAGGCGCTGCAGGGCTCTATCGCTGTGGCGCTGTGGCGCTGCGGCGAATGGTGCTCGAAGCCACAGGTTCAGTGGTGAAACGCTGCAAGGCATGAGCATTTGATCCCTCGAGCGGGTTCGCTCCCACTGTGGGAGAATCTGCGAATGGGTGCAGTCGTTCGAGACAGGGCCAGATGAGACCTCCGGCCAAAACGCACCCCTTCACAGAAAGAGTCGTTTTGCCATGAACACCGCCACCGTGAACTCGCCAGCGGGGGACGCTTCGTCCTCTACAGCCGCAGGCCTTGATCAGACCGCTTTGCCGCTTTCTCATTGGTCTGAGGACATCAAAACCATTGTTTTGGTGTGTCTTGCGCATTCAAGCTCGCACTTTGCGCACCTGATTTTGCCCCTGATGTTTCCCGTCTTTGTCAAAGTCTTTGGCCTGAGTTATGCCGCCTTGGGTTTTTTGATGACGGTGTTTTTCAGCATCTCTGCGGTGGGGCAGGTCTTGGCGGGATTTGTGGTGGATCGTTTTGGAGCGCGTCCTGTGCTGTTGGGCTCCATGTTCTTTTTGGGGTTGGGGTGTTTGGTGGCGGCCCAAGCCTCGGCCTATGCCGACTTGTTGGTCTGTGCGGCTTTCTTGGGGCTGGGCAACGCGTCCTTTCACCCGGCCGACTACACCATTTTCAATCAGCGCGTCTCCCCCAAGCGCTTGGGCTACGCCTACAGTGCGCATGGGCTCACGGGTAATTTGGGCTGGGCTGTGGCGCCGATTTTTATGGTCGGGTTGACGCAGCTGTGGGGCTGGCAAGCGGCCTTTTTGGGCGCGGGGGCCTTGATGTTCGGTATTTTTTTGCTGCTGCTGCTCAATCAGTCCGACATCCACACCCAAGCGAGCGCTCACACCAAGGAAAGCCCCAAGGTGCCCGCATTGACGATCTTGAAGTTGCCCATTTTGTGGTGGTGTTTTGGTTTTTTTCTCTTCTCCACGGTGATGCTCTCCGTGGTGCAGAACTTTGGCGTGACCATTTTGCAGCAACTCTTTGAGGTGAGCACCCAGTCGGCCACCACCACGCTCAGCGCCTACATGGTGTGTGCGGCTGGGGGCATGTTCACCGGGGGGTTTGTGGCCTCCAAGTGGCCCAACCACAGCGAGCGCGTGGTGGCGATTTGCATGAGCGCGGGCGCTTTGTTGGTCGTGCTGTGTGCCAGTGCGCTCTTGGGGGGCCTGGGCTCCATGGTGGTGTTGGCCGTCACCGGTTTTGCGCTCGGGATTGGTGGGCCATCTCGCGACTTGATGATTCGACGGGTGACGCCCAAAGGGGCGACTGGGCGTGTTTATGGCTTGGTCTATTCAGGCTTTGATGTGGGCTTTGCGCTGGCGCCAGCGGTGTTTGGTTTTTTCATGGACCACGCCTGGTTTGCCGGCACCTTGGTTGGCGGGGCCGTGACCTTGATCGTCAGTGTGCTTTTGGCCCTGAGGGTGAGCCAAGACGAGCCCCGCGAGATCGCCTGAGACACGCACGAGAGGGCCTTGCCACGATGAACACCCAGACCCAGGGCACTGCGAGCCCACCCGCTCAAGCGCATGCTCAAAACGCTTTGCCATCATCCGCACCCACCCAACTGGCCGGTCACTTGCTCGTGCAGTGCTTGGTCAAGCAAGGTGTCACGCACGCCTTTGGTGTGCCGGGTGAGAGTTTCTTGGCGGTGCTCGATGGTTTTTATGCCTACCGTGAGCACATCACCTTTGTGATCAACCGCCAAGAGGGGGGAGCGGCCCACATGGCCGAGGCCGCGGGCAAGCTGAGCGCTCGCCCGGGCGTGTGCTTTGTCACCCGAGGACCGGGCGCGACCAATGCCTCCATTGGCGTGCACACCGCTTTTCAAGACAGCACCCCCATGGTGCTCTTTGTGGGGGACGTGGGTGGGGACTTCAGAGACCGTGAAGCCTTTCAAGAGTTGGACTACAACTGTTTTTTTGGCCCCAGCACCAAAGGCATGGCCAAACGAGTCGAGCGCATCGACTGCGCTCAGCGCATCCCCGAGTATGTGGCGCGTGCCTTTGCACTGGCCATGAACGGCAGGCCTGGTCCGGTCGTGCTGGTGCTGCCCGAGGACATGCTGAGAGAGACGGTGCAAGCCCACCCCTTGCCCCGCGTTGAGGCGGTCCAGGCTTGGTGCGACCCGGGCGGACTGCGTCAACTCAGGCAGATGCTCTTGGCGGCTGAGCGCCCCTTGGTGATCGCGGGCGGTGGGGGCTGGAGCGTTCAAGCGGCCCAGGCCTTGGAGCGGTTTGCAGAGAACTGGCAGCTGCCGGTGGCGTGTGCATTTCGCTTCCAAGACACCTTTGACAACGCTCATCCCTTGTACGCGGGCGAGGTTGGCATTGGGCTCAACCCCAAGCTTGCCAAGCGCATTGAGCACAGTGATTTGATTGTGGCGATCGGACCGCGGCTGGGGGAGATGACGACTGGCGGGTACACGCTCTTGCAAGCCCCCAGGTCGCAGCAAAAACTCGTGCACATCCACGCCAGTGCCGATGAGTTGGGTCGGGTCTACCAAGCCGACTTGGCGATGCTCTCGACCATGAATGCGGCAGCGAGGAGTCTGGAGGTGCTCGATGCGCCCAACGAGGTGGCCTGGAGCGAATGGGCTCGTGCCGCCCACCAAGACTACCTCGATAACTTGGTTCCCCAAGCGCTACCGGGCTCAGTGGACATGGGCGCGGTGATGGCGATCTTGACCAAGACACTGCCACCGAGCGCCGTCGTCACCAATGGGGCGGGAAATTTCTCGAGTTGGTTGCACCGCTTTCACATTCACCACGGCCTGTCCAAAGGCTTTAAAACCCAACTCGCACCGACCTCGGGTGCGATGGGCTATGGCGTGCCCGCGGGCATTGCGGCCAACTTGCTCACCCAACGCGTGGCCTTCACGATTGCGGGGGATGGCGACTTTTTGATGACCGGCCAAGAGCTCGCAACCGCGAGCCAGTGCGGTGCCAAATCCATCATTTTGCTGCTCAACAACGGCATGTATGGCACCATCCGCATGCACCAAGAGCGCCACTACCCTCTTCGCGTGAGTGGCACCGCGCTTGACAACCCGGACTTTTGTGGCTTGGCTCGCGCTTACGGTTATGCCGCTTTTCGCATGGAGCACACCCATGAGTTTGAGGGCTTGCTGCGCGATGCGCTCGCGCGCGAAACGGGCACCTTGATCGAGGTACTGCTCGACCCCGAGGTCATCACCACGCGCGGGAGTTTGAGCGCGATCACCCAAAGTGCGCTGGCTCACCCACGGTCTTTGAGCGGCGCTCAGGGCAGCTCACCACCAAAAAACACACCAAATTGAGCGTTGGCGTAAACCACCCGCCACCGAAAGCGGTTAAGATATTCGAATGAGCACCATCAATGAAGTTTTTGAAATTCACCTCCACGGTGAGGTCCAGTTGCGTGACGATGTCAGTCAGGCTGAATTGCAAGAAGCCTTAAAGCCTTTGTGGGGCCAAACGGGCGAAAAGTCTCTGAAAAAGGGCTCGGCCAGCATCTATGACGATGAGCCTGGTATCGTGATCAATGAAGAGAGCCACAAGCTTGAGATTTGCTGGACGGTGCTCGGTGAGATGAGTTTTCATCAAAACTTGGACGAGTTTTGCATGGCCATCAATGAGCTCACCGCGTCTGGCTCGGCCTTTGAGGTGACGTTCTTTAATGAGCAGTTCGATGACGGGGACCAAGAGGACTTCGTTCCCGATGAAGACGACGAGGGAGAGTTTTTCGAAGAGTCTTTGCTGATCTTCGTGGGCCCCACCCCAGCGGCCATCATGGACGTGCAGCGAGACGTGATGGTGCAAGACGTCGTGACGGTGCTCGAGCGCCATTTTGAGCCCACCAACATGTCGGGCGTGATCAAAGAAATTGACAAGCTCTTCATCGAAAAGTTTGAGAGCCTGATCAACTCTTTGGAGCGCATGCCCCATACCCAAACCACCAAGACCAATCCCACCGGCAAGCCCCCGAAGTCTGCCTTGAAGGGCAAAAATTCAAGGCGTTTGCACTGAGCCGGGCAGCGGTGGGGGTGGCTGACTCAATGGCTCAACAATTGAGCCCCTAGCCTCACCGCTCTCGCCATCACGCTCGAGAGCGGGCGGGGTTTGGTTTCAGTCGGCCGACTTCACGGCAATGCCTTTGAACATGCCGCTGGCAATTTTCTCTTGCCAAATTTGGGGGCCGGTGTTGTGCACACTGGTGCCGCCCGCGTCCACGGCGACGGTGACGGGCATGTCCACCACATCGAACTCGTAAATGGCCTCCATCCCCAGGTCAGCAAACGCGACGACCCGGGCTGTTTTGATGGCTTTGCTCACCAAGTAGGCCGCACCGCCCACGGCCATCAAATAAGCGGAGTGGTGTTTTTTGATCGCCTCGATGGCGGCGGGCCCCCGTTCGGCTTTGCCGATCATGGCGATCAGGCCCGTTTGGGCGAGCATCATCTCGGTGAATTTGTCCATGCGAGTGGAGGTGGTGGGACCCGCGGGCCCCACCGCCTCGTCACGCACTGGGTCCACCGGTCCGACGTAATAGATGACTCGGTTGGTGAAGTCCACCGGCAAGGCCTCGCCTTTGGCGAGCATGTCTTGGATGCGTTGGTGCGCTGCATCGCGTCCGGTGAGCATTTTGCCGTTCAAGAGGAGGGTTTGCCCAGGCGTCCAACCCGCCACCACCTGAGGGGTCAACTGGTTCAAATCCACGCGTTGGCTTTTTTGGGTGTCGGGCGTCCAGGCCACTTGGGGCCACAAGTCCAGAGACGGGGGGTCGAGATAGACGGGCCCCTCGCCCTTCATCACAAAGTGGGCATGGCGCGTGGCCGCGCAGTTGGGGATCATGGCCACGGGCTTGCTCGCGGCATGGGTGGGGTACATCTTGATCTTGACGTCCAAGACGGTGGTGAGTCCCCCCAGCCCTTGCGCGCCAATCCCCAGCGCATTGACCTTCTCGTAGAGCTCCAAGCGCATCTCCTCGACCTGACTCAAAGCCTCGCCCTTGTTGGATTTGGCCTGCAGTTCGTACATGTCCAAGTCGTCCATCAAACTCTCTTTGGCCATCAACACCGCTTTTTCAGCGGTGCCCCCAATGCCTATGCCCAGCATGCCCGGTGGGCACCAACCCGCACCCATGGTGGGGACGGTTTTGAGGACCCAGTCCACGATGGAGTCACTCGGGTTGAGCATCACCATTTTGCTTTTGTTCTCGCTCCCACCCCCCTTGGCGGCCACCGTGACCTCCAAGGTGTCGCCCAGCACGAGCTCGGTCACGATCACCGCAGGGGTGTTGTCCTTGGTGTTTTTTCTGGCGAAATGGGGGTCACTCACCACACTGGCGCGCAGCATGTTGTCGGCATTGTTGTAGCCGCGGCGCACGCCCTCGTTGATGGCGTCTTCCAAGCTGCCGTTAAAGCCCACGAGCTGCACATTCATCCCCAGCTTTAAAAAGACGTTCACAATGCCCGTGTCTTGGCACAAGGGGCGGTGACCCGTGGCGCTCATTTTGCTGTTGGTCAGAATTTGGGCAATCGCATCTTTGGCCGCGGGCGACTGTTCGCGCTCATAGGCGCGGCTCAAGTGGGCAATGTAGTCGCTTGGGTGGTAGTAGCTGATGAACTGAAGGGCTGCCGCAACGGACTCAATGAGATCGTCTTGTCGAATGGTGGTCATGAACAAAGGGCTCCAAGTGCAGACCCTTCAAGCGCACACTTGGGGTCCGGTGGGTTGACAAAAACCACGAGTTTAACGCCTTTGCTCTGGCCAATGCCTTGGACTTGAGCGTTCGAGCGCGCGAGCGCGCTGTTTGCGATAGATCAAAAAACAAGGGAAAACACTTTGTTGGCGCCCCGTTGCGCACGGCTACAGAGTCGATTTCGAGCCCTAAAATGAGGTTGGAATGACTTAAAGCATGTCCAAAGCCCCCCCCGGGGCTTGCTCAACAAGATGCCAAGGAGAGACAACCCCATGAATCAAGCCGCTTCAACTCACCCCGTGTACTTGCCCCCCAAAGCGTTTTCAGACGCTGCGGCCATACCGAGCATGCAGGCCTATGAGGCCTTGTGCCAACAAGCGCAAGCCGACTACGCGGGTTTTTGGGCCCAACAAGCTCGCCGTCTCATCACCTGGAAGACCCCGTTTACCCGCGTGCTCGACGAGTCACAGGCGCCGTTTTTCAAGTGGTTTGAGGACGGCACCTTGAATGTGTCTTACAACTGCTTGGATCGCAACATCGAACGCGGCTTGGGTGACAAGACCGCCATCATCTTTGAAGCGGACGACGGCCAAAGCAGCACCATCACGTACCGCGATTTGCTGGGCAAGACCTGCCAGTACGCCCACGTCATCAAGTCCATGGGGGTGAGCAAGGGAGACCGCGTCATCATCTACATCTCCATGTCCATTGATGGGGTGGCGGCCATGCTCGCTTGCGCACGCATTGGGGCCATTCACTCGGTGGTGTTTGGGGGGTTTTCCGCGCAGTCTCTTAAAGACCGCATTGAAGACACCGGCGCCAAGCTCGTGATCACCGCGGATCACCAAGTTCGCGGGGGCAAGCAGTTGCCCCTCAAGTCCATCGTTGACGAAGCGCTCGCGCTGGGAGGGTGCGAGAGTGTGGCCAACGTCTTGGTGGTCCAGCGCTCAGGCGAGGCGGTGCACATGCAAGCCGGGCGTGACCACTGGCTTGGTGCCTTGGCGAGCAGCCGGCCCAAGCACATTGAGCCCGAATGGGTCGGTGCCGAGCACCCTTTGTTTTTACTCTACACCTCGGGCTCGACAGGCAAGCCCAAAGGCGTTCAGCACTCGACGGGAGGCTATTTGTTGCACGCCGCCTTGACCACCGAGTGGACCTTTGATCTGAAGCCCCAAGATATCTTTTGGTGCACCGCCGATATCGGCTGGGTCACCGGTCACACCTACATCACCTACGGCCCCTTGGCCCTGGGCGGCACCGAGGTGGTGTTTGAGGGAGTGCCCACTTACCCCGATGGGGCGAGGTTTTGGAAAACCATTGAAAAGCACAAAGTCAGTATTTTCTACACCGCCCCCACCGCCATTCGCTCGCTCATCAAGGCGGCCGAAGCCAACGCGGCCATTCACCCCAAGCAGTTCGATCTCTCCAGCCTGCGGCTGTTGGGCTCGGTGGGTGAGCCCATCAACCCGGCCGCTTGGGAGTGGTACTACAACCATGTGGGTGGAGCGCGGTGTCCCATTGTCGACACCTTTTGGCAAACCGAAACGGGCGGACACATGATCACCCCCATGCCTGGAGCCACCCCCATGGTGCCGGGGTCATGCACCTTGCCCTTTCCTGGTATCCAAGCCGCCGTGGTGGACGAGACCGGCAAAGACGTTCCGTGGGGGCAGGGCGGTATTTTGGTGGTCAAGCGGCCTTGGCCAGCCATGATTCGCACGATCTGGGGAGATCCCGAGCGCTTTAAAAAGAGCTACTACCCCGAGGACTTCAAAGGCCAGTATTACTTGGCCGGAGACGGTGCCATTCGCGATGAAAAGACCGGCTACTTCACGATCACGGGGCGCATTGATGATGTGCTTAATGTCTCGGGTCACCGCATGGGCACCATGGAGATCGAGTCGGCGTTGGTGAGCTGCACGGAGCTCGTGGCCGAGGCGGCGGTGGTGGGTCGCCCCGACGACACCACTGGCGAAGCGGTCTGTGCTTTTGTGGTGCTCAAGCGCCCCAGACCTGTTGGGGACGAGGCCTTGGCGATTGCCAAACAACTCCGAGACCACGTGGGCCGGGAGATTGGTCCAATTGCCAAGCCCAAGGACATTCGCTTTGGGGACAATTTACCCAAAACCCGCTCGGGCAAAATCATGCGCCGACTGCTGCGCTCCATTGCCAAAGGCGAGAGCATCACGCAAGACACCTCCACCCTGGAAAACCCCGCCATTTTGGAGCAACTCGCAGAGAAAAGTTTCTAAGCCAAGACAGCGTCGGGGGGGGCGTTTCGGCGTCCTTGTTGCGCTCAAGGCGGTGCGGGCAGCTTCAAAATCCATTGCGCCAAGACTTGTGCTTCTTCAGCACTCACTTGGGCGTTGGCGGGCATGGGGACCGCGCCCCAGATGCCGCCCCCGCCCAGTCTTATTTTTTGGGCCAGGCGTGCAAGGGCGGTGGGGTCTTGTTGGTATTTTTTAGCCACATCGGCATAGGCCGGCCCCACCACCTTGTGGTCGACGGCGTGGCAGGACAGACAGTGGCGCTCTTTGGCGAGCTCTTGAGGGGCTGGGTTCGCTGCGCAGGCAGCGCTCAAGGGCCAGCCCAAAGCGAGACCCAAACTGAGACCCAAACCGAGACCCAAAGCGCACCGCCAGCGCCTGTGTCGCAGGCTTTGTAGGACACCCCGGGCAAACCGGACACACCCAGCACGCACGTCGAGGACCTCGACCCTGGGCTCTTTAATAATGGCGGTCTTCAAAGAGATCGAGCACCGCGCCTGAGCTCGCGCTCGAGGCGTTGTAGGCAAATTTCGCCAACACCCCACGCGTGTATCGCGGCAAGGGGGCCACCCAGGTGGCGCGTCGCTTGGCCAGTTCTTCCTCGCTCACCTTGAGCTCCAAGAGCAGTTGGTGTGCATCGATGGTGATGGTGTCGCCTTCG